>NZ_JCAFYN010000046.1:0-29465 GCF_059374735.1 Enterococcus sp. GPZ-007
TTATATTTTTCGGTACGAGTTTTAAACTGGTTCATTATATACCTCCAAGAAACCTTTACGAGCTCTTCAATTTTAGTTACTTTAAAAGTATAATCCAAGAACAATTAACAAACAATTTAAACACCACAAATTCACTAATTTGTCATTACATCGTAACATGTGTAATGTAATAGTTGTTATGTTTCTGTTTAAAGACACTTGATTTCTGTAGTAGCGTTAATTAATTTTAAAAAGCTCACATAAAAAGCGAAACAGTTTTAAATACAATAACTGTTTCGCTCTTATCTTTTTATTATTTTCGTCTGTTAACTATTTTTATTCTTCAATTGGTTGATTTTGAAAAACTAGCTGGTCATCAAACATTTCAATGGAAACCTTTGTTTTTGGCATTACTCGACCGGCAATTATTTCTTTTGCCAACGGCGTTTCCACTTCTCGCGTAATAAAACGTTTCAGCGGACGTGCCCCATACTGCGGCTCGTAAGCCTTCTCTGCAATCCAGCTTTTAGCATCTTCCGTGATATCCAATTGAATTTCTTGTTCTTCCAATCGATGAGACAGATGTTGTACGATCTTCTCTACGATTCCCTTCACATCTTCTAAGCTTAACGGTGTAAACAGAATTGTATCATCGATTCGATTCAAGAATTCTGGTTTGAAATGTCCTCGTAACATACTTAGGACTTGTTCTTTGGTAGCTTCAGGGATTTTCCCTTCTGGAGTCACACCATCTAACAGAACTTGTGAACCAATATTACTGGTCATAATCAATACGGTATTCTTGAAATCTACGAGACGTCCCTTAGAGTCAGTTAACCGTCCATCATCTAAAACCTGCAACAATATGTTGAAAACATCAGGGTGGGCTTTTTCAATTTCATCCAACAAGATAATCGTATAAGGATTTCTCCGAACAGCCTCTGTCAGTTGTCCACCTTCTTCGTAACCGACGTAACCTGGAGGTGCTCCGACTAGCCGCGACACTGAATGCTTCTCCATGTACTCGCTCATATCGATCCTTACCATATGATCTTCTGAATCAAACAAATTTTCTGCTAAAGCTTTTGCCAGTTCAGTCTTACCAACACCGGTAGGACCTAGGAACAGGAATGAGCCAAGCGGACGATTTGGATCCTGCAGACCTGCACGTGAGCGTAATACGGCGTCACTTACGGCGTCGACCGCTTCATCTTGTCCAATCACACGTTTATGCAATGTGCTATTCAGGCTTAATAATTTTTCTCGTTCGCCCTCAACTAATTTAGTTACAGGAATTCCTGTTAATCGACCAACTACTTGGGCAATTTCATTTTCAGTCACCGATTCCTGCACCATTTTGATGTCATTCTTCTGGTTCTTTTCTTCTAGCTCGGCTAGTTCTTTTTCTAAGTCAGGTATCGTACCGTGACGAAGAACCGCAGCTCGTTCTAAATCATAATTGTTTTCTGCATCTTCTAATTCATGCTTCGCTTGATCGATTTCTGCACGCTTATTCGAAACGACATTGACTTCTTCTTTCTCCGTTTCCCATTGCAATTTCATGGCATTGGTTTCCTCACGAAGATCTGCCAATTCTTCCTGCAAGCTTTCTAAACGTTTCTTGCTGGCATCGTCACTTTCTTTTTTCAAAGCGGCTTCTTCAATCTCTAGTTGCATCAATCGACGGGTCACTTGATCCAGCTCAGTCGGCATTGAGTTCATTTCCACACGAATGCTGGCACTGGCTTCATCCACTAAGTCAATTGCTTTATCTGGTAAGAAGCGGTCGGTAATATAGCGATCAGACAATGTAGCTGCAGCAACCAAAGCATTATCATGGATATTTACTCCATGGTGAATTTCGAAGCGTTCCTTCAATCCTCGTAAAATACTGATCGTATCTTCAACGGTCGGTTCCTTTACCAAAACTTTTTGGAATCTACGTTCTAACGCCTTGTCCTTTTCCATGTATAAGCGATATTCATCTAAAGTTGTAGCACCAATCAAATGCAATTCTCCGCGAGCCAACATTGGTTTTAAAATATTCCCAGCGTCCATACTGCCTTCTGTTTTTCCAGCTCCAACAATATTGTGAATCTCATCAATAAACAGCAAGATTCTTCCATCGGATTTTTTTACTTCCTTTAAAACAGCTTTAAGTCTCTCTTCAAATTCGCCACGGAATTTCGCTCCGGCGATTAATGAGCCCATGTCCAGTGAAAACACGGTTTTATCTTTTAGGTTTTCTGGCACATCTTTCCGAACGATTCGTTGTGCCAGCCCTTCAACGATAGCGGTTTTCCCAACACCTGGCTCACCAATCAAGACTGGATTGTTTTTGGTTTTCCTTGAGAGAATCCGAATCACATCACGAATCTCTTCATCGCGGCCGATGATTGGGTCTTGTTTTCCATTTTTCACTTGCTGAACTAAATCAACACCATATTTTTCTAATGCTTTATAGGTTTCTTCTTGATTTTGTGAGGTCACTCGATCCCCTCCTCGCATTTCTTCAATATTCTTTTGGACTTCCTTTTCGTTTAACCCCTGCTTATTCAAATACTTCGTTAAAGAATAATTTTTTAACTTCATTAACGCCAAAATAATGATTTCAGTTGATAAGAAATCATCTTGAAATTTTTCACGTAGTTTGTCCGCTTCATTTAATAGATTAAAAAGATTCTGACTAATGTTCTGACCATATTGAACATTGCCGCCGCTGACGGTCGGATATTCATCTAATGCTCTATCCACTTCACGTTCAAATTGATCAACATCGATCCCAGCATCTGTATAGAAGTTGCGACCAAAATGATTAGGCTGTAAAAATATCTTCCATACATGGGCGATATCGATTTCTTGATGATGTCTCGTTACCGCGATCTGCTGTGCTTCAGCGATCGTCTCTTGTAAAGTTGTCGTCATTTTTTCGATATTCATAAACATACCTCCGACATAATAATATTTTACATAAACTAGTATATAACTTTGGTCAGTAAAGGTCAAACAATAAACTCACCAAAATCAAAGTTTATTATTATGAAGAAAAACGAAATAATGCTACAATTCTTTCATTACTAGAAAGAGAGTGATTCAATGATTTCACGCGTGATTGGCTTTGAAAAGGGTTTTAAACTTTCAAGTGGAAACCATTTTGAAACATATGAAGTTATGCTTCCTAAATTAGAAAAATTTGATCTTGTCGTAAAAAATATGGCGACTTCTATCAACCCTGTGGACACAAAATTAAGACAAACTGGTAAAGGCACCCCTCAACCCCACGTCTTAGGTTTTGACAGCGTTGGCATTGTGACCCAGTTAGGTAATGACGTTAAGGATTTTGAAATTGGAGATCGGGTTCTGTTTGCCGGTACCACTAAAAGATTCGGTAGTTATAGTGAGAATCAAGTAGTTGATTCCCGAATCGTCGCAAAATTACCGAATGAGATTTCAACCGATGAAGCGGCGGCAATGCCTTTGACCTTCATCACCGCCTATGAAATGCTATTTGAAAAAATGGGCTTAATTGCTGAAGAACAACAAAACAACGGAACGATCTTAATCATCAATGGTGCTGGCGGTGTTGGTTCTGTCGCTACTCAATTAGCGAAATGGGCTGGCTTGACTGTTATCACAACAGCTTCTCGTAAGGAAAGCAAGGAATGGTCCGAAAAAATGGGCGCTGATCATATCATCGATCACCATAAAGATTTGACCAAACAATTAAAAAAAATCGGATACCAATCACTACCCTATATTTTGATTCTTCATTCGACCGATCGCTATTTTGAAGAAATGAGCGAGCTGTTACAGCCTTTCGGTCATCTTGGTTCAATTGTTGAGTCCAGCAAAGATTTGAACTTGGCAAAACTGAAAAATAAATCAGGCAGTTTTGATTGGGAATACATGTTTGCCAAGACAGACTATGATTTTAACCTCGCTTCCCAAGGAGCAATTTTAGAACTGCTGGTCCAATTATTACAAGAGAAAAAAATCAAAAGTACATTGACTAAGATAATTCCTGGATTTACTCCAGAAGTTTTCTATCAAGCCCATCAATTTGTAGAAGAAGATAAAATGATTGGAAAACTTGTTGTACATTACTAAAAAATTTCAAAGAAAAAGATCCGAGCTCAGATTCTGAACTTGGATCTTTTGATAACAATATGAAGCTGATGATTTCACTCACTGGCTTCTTTTTTAGCTTCTTTGATCTCATGATTGATTTGACGTTGTTTATTAACCAACACATAAATCATCCCAATTAAAAATGGCAGTAAATAGGTGGCATATCGATATAGTAGTAAAGAGGACACTGCATCCACTCTGCCAACCACATTCCGGAAAAGTAGCACGTAAACAAACTCGAAGCCACCAATCCCACCAGGAGCTGGCAACACGCCCCCGATAATCACCGTGAAGCTAATCAGTGCAACAGTCAACCAAATATCGATATCAGGATGATCTTGTACTAAAATGAAAAAAGGCAAGACATACCAAACAACTAATTTTGCCATATTTGAGAAAAAGACGCGAATGACAGAATTGCGGTCACGAATAAAGGCTTGGATTGCACCTCGTAAGGAATAGACTTGATTGTTTACCTTGTCTACAATATCTCTCAATTTTTGTCGCTTAAATAGACGATTGCAGATAATTACTAACAAAACTTGTGCATTGATATTAAGACTCAACACCAGTAAGCTCGAAATAATCAGCAATGTTACCAGAATCCCTGCAAGGACCAAAAAGATCCCGTTAGCAATATGCTCTTGAATAGCGTCGCTTTTCACAACCAGAAAAACCAATGCCCAAACGATCAATGCTATTTTGTAGGTGATCATCCGTAACGCGCTAGTGCCCGTCCCCTCTGAATACTTTAGATCTTTTTTGTGATAATAAATCACTTCAGAAACAATCGATCCTGTGCCAAACGTAATCACTCGATAAAATGTCGCATATGCGGAAGCAAAAAATCCGTCACGGACGGTAAACTCCGGATTGAACTCACCTGCAATATTCTTAATTGTATATCCTTCGATTATTTGGCTGATGACCCCTAGCCCTGTTACTCCAAAAAGCACTGGTAAGGAAGTTTTACCCAGTTCAGTAAAAATATCGCTTAACGAGTCTCGAATAACAAAAATAATAACACCGATCATTACCGCGAACACAAAGATATTTAGAATCAATTTACGATTGATTGATAATTTCAATTTTTTAGCCTCATTTTTTCTTTATTGCTTTAGCCTACCACATGCTAGGGAGCAAAAAAAGAAAAAGCTTCAAGATTTCTCAAAGCTTTTTCCAAAATATTATTTTGCGTTATTTTCAATGATCTTCACAATCACGTCAACAGCTTTTTCCATTGTTTGTAATGAAACGAATTCAAAGCGTCCATGCATATTTTCTGCACCAGCAAAAATATTTGGTGTAGGAATACCCATGAATGAAATTTTAGAACCATCAGTACCGCCACGAATAGGTTCAATCACAGGTTTCACATCAACTTCCTCCATCGCACCTTTCGCAAGATCGATGACACTCATATCTTTTTCAATGATTTCACCCATATTGTAGTATTGATCATACATATTAATTTCTACACGTTCTTGATCAAATTGGCTGTTCATTTTTGCTTGAAGATCAGTGATTGTTTGTTTGCGCGCTTCAAATTTATCTCGGTCGTGGTCACGAATAATATAAGTCATCTTCGCTTCTTCGACATTTCCATCTAAAGCTAGTAAATGGAAGAACCCTTCGCGTCCATCGGTTTTTTCTGGGCGATCGCCTTCTGGCAGTTGATTATGGAAATCAATTGCCATTTGCAGCGCATTGATCATAGTATTTTTGGCAGTACCTGGGTGAACATTCTTTCCATGCATCGTGATCTCAGCTTGTGCCGCACTGAATGTTTCATATTGTAATTCGCCGATTGGACCGCCATCCATAGTATAGGCGAAATCAGTGTTGAATTGTTTTACGTCAAATTTGTCCGCGCCGATTCCGATTTCTTCATCGGGACCAAAACCAACACGCACTTCTCCGTGTTTGATTTCTGGATGATTGATCAAGTATTCCATCGCAGTCATGATTTCAGCGATCCCAGATTTATCATCAGAACCAAGCAGTGTCGAACCGTCTGTTGTGATCAGTGTTTGACCAGCATAATTTTTTAGGTTAGGAAAATCTTTTACATTTAATGTGTATTTCCCGTCGGCATCCAATTTGATAGTAGATTCACCATCATAGTTTTCAACAATTTGAGGATTTACTCCTTCGGCGTTGAAGTCTGCAGTATCCATATGAGAGATAAAACCGATAGTCCGCGCTTCTTTGTCAAGGTTGCTTGGCAAAGTGGCAATCACATAACCGTTATTTTCATTATAGGTAATATCCTTCATGCCGATTTCTTCTAGTTCTTTCATCAGCTCATGGGCAAAGGCCACCTGTGTTTGAGTCGTGGGTGTTGTGGTGCTTGTCGCATCAGAACGAGTTTCTGTCTTAACATAGTGTAAAAAACGCGGTAATAAATTTTCGTACATCTTACTCTCTCCTTTAATGCTATTTATTTAAATGAAAAGGGATTTGTGGACGTCTCAGACACAAAGAAATCAACTGTCCAGTCCTCTTCATTTTTCCATTGTTCAAATAGAGCCACCATTTTTTCTTTACATAATGACTCAATATAATGTCCCGGATCAATGACTAACATGCCGGTCTCCTGCATATCATGAGCCGTATGATAATAGACATCTCCCGTAATATAAACGTCAGCATTTGCTGCAAGCGCGTCACGATAAAATTTCTCACCGCTTCCGCCGCAAATAGCTACTCGTTTGATCATTTTCTTTGCTGTATGAGGATAAACAACCCGTAAGCCTTCCAACTGGAACGTTGCTTTCACTTTTGCGATAAACTCATCAGTCGGTATTGCTTCTTCTAGATTGCCAACGCGACCTATACCGTAGTTTTCAGCAAGGTTATCAAGCGGATAGATATCATACGCAGGTTCTTCATAAGGATGCGCAGTTAACATTGCAGCTTCGATTTCTGCCTGTTTTGTCTCAGGAAAAATCACTTCGATTTTGCTTTCCTGAACTTGTTCTGGAACATTTGCGGAGCCAATCGTTGGATTTGCTTCACTATTTGGCGTAAATCTTCCTGTACCGTTAACAGTAAACGAAGTCGCCTGATAATCGCCTTGCTCTCCAGCGCCTGCTTCAGCCAGCACCTGACGCATCTTTTTCGCATCCGTTTGTGGAACGTAGACAGCAAGCTTCTTCATTCTAACCGTATGAGTATGGATCAGATATTTTGTATCTAATACGTCCAACGCATCGCAAAACCAATCGTTCAATCCGTTTTCGATAATATCCATGTTGGTATGAGCCGCAAATACCGCAATGTCATGCTTGATCAGATCAGCATACATTTTGGTCTGAACATCATCAGTCGTTAAACGTGACACAGGACGAAAGATCGGCGGATGTTT
The DNA here is from genome assembly GCF_059374735.1 of Enterococcus sp. GPZ-007. Taxonomy (NCBI): domain Bacteria; kingdom Bacillati; phylum Bacillota; class Bacilli; order Lactobacillales; family Enterococcaceae; genus Enterococcus; species Enterococcus sp. GPZ-007. Next base: position 7,475 of record NZ_JCAFYN010000046.1, read on the forward strand.
AACAATCAGCAAATCGATTTTTTTATCAATCGCTTCTGCAACAACAGCCGGCCGGACATCTAAACTCATCATGATCCGATCGACCTCTTTATTCAAGGTGCCAATGTGCAAACCGACTGGATCACCTTCTTCAGCTAACCACTCGGGACAATACTGATTAAAACGTTGGATAAATTCACTTCCCCGCATCTGCAAGTACCTCCTTGATCCATTCGATTTCCTGTTCGACTTCTCGGATTTTTTCTGAAACATCCTGATCACTTTGACGCAAGCTGTTTAAGATATTTTCGGATTTGAATAACTTATGCTGCCATTTTTCAATAAAGACTGGATTTTTTTCTACTAATAAAGCTGGGCCAAAGAAAAGCTCTCTATCTGAGTAATCCGGCGTATCTAAACATTTCTCTGCAACAATTATTTCGTAGATTTTCTTATTTTCTTCAATGATCGTCTCATCTGTGATCGTATAACCTTCAGCAACTAACCATTGACGTAATTGCCGCTCCCCCACATTTGGTTGCAAAATTAAGCGCTCTTTGCCGGATAAACGATTATTTTCTTTACCTCGTTGTAAAATATCACGAATCAAAACACCGCCCATACCGCAAATCGTGATCGCAGAAACCTGATCACTCAAATCTACTGCTTCAAGTCCATCTGCTAGACGTACATCAATTTTACTTTCTAATCCATTTTTCGCGACTTGGCGTTTCGCTGATTCGTAAGGCCCAACAACTACTTCACCAGCGATTCCATAAGAAATTTTATCTTGCAGCATCAAAGCAACTGGTAAATATGCATGGTCAGAACCAATATCTGCAAGTCGTGCATTTTGTGGTACAAATTCTGCTGCTTTTTGTAATCGAATTGATAAATCTTTGGCGTTCATTTTTTCACATCCTAAAAATAATTATAACACTCCTTAAAAAAAGCGCCCTAAAAAAGAGCTGAATGACAGCGCTTTTTAATAGGGCGTTTGCCTTTTTCTAAGAATTTTTTCTTTTTTTACCCATTTCGGCGATTTTCTCCAATCACCCAAATCTCTTTACTTAAATAACGAACACGTTCCATGATCCGTTTGGCTTTCAACGGTTCTTCATCTCCCCGTTGGGTAACAGATAAATGTTGCTCCAACTGATCCATATTGAAATTAGAAGAGAAAAACGTCGGTAATTGCTCCTGCATTCGATGCTGTAGGATTACACCTAATACTTCATCACGAATCCATGCACTCATGGAGTCTGCCCCAATATCATCAATCATTAGAATAGGTGCTCGTTTCACCTCATCTAATTTTGGACCGACTTTATCGTTCGAGATTGCTTGTTTCATTTCGCCAGCAAAGGTAGGAAAATGCAACAGTGTGGTTTCAAAACCTTTGACAGCTAGCTCATGTGCAACTGCTCCCAGCAAATAGGTTTTACCAACACCGAAATCACCAACTAAGAACAACGCTTTATGGAACATTTTAGGCGCCGCTTCATACTGATTGATGAAATCTAAGGACGCTTCCAACGCTTCACTACGGCCAGAAGTGACTTCAAAGGTTCTAATTGACGCTTTTCGAATATCTTTCGGCATGTCCAATGAATTCACACGATTACGAATTTCTTCTTCACGTTTCAAGCGCAGCAGCTCATCTGTCGGTACATAGGTCACATCAATAAAGTGAAAATTCAAGCTTAATTGCGGCTCGTAGCCAGGCGCGATCATAGAGGAATCACCCGCCAAATATTTCTTCTTTTCTTGAACAAACTCATATAGCTTAGCAAAGGATTTTTCAATATCTTCTTGCGTCAGTTTTTCTTTGTGTTCTTCAATGAATTGACGAACATCTGGATCGGCCAAAATTTCTTCCATCATTTGGCGGTAACGGCCATCAACCCCACGGCTTTTAATGATGCGATTCAATTCTTTTCCTACATCTTCCATTAATCGTCACCTTCTTTACTTAAATATTCCGCTAATTTTCGGTTTAATTCCGCTTCTTTTTCAGGCGTTAATTTGGTTTCCTTCGGAGGTTGTTTGATATGCTCTGGCAGAGCTTCTTTACGCCCTGTTCCACGCTTTTGATAACTTGGACGACTTGTTTGTGGTTTGCGAACTAATTTTTGATTGTTTTCCCGCACATGAGTAATTGCCGCCTCTGGGGTGTTGATTTTTTTCTGCGCCCAGTCATTAGCAATAGCATTCAAATAATTGGCATTGATTACCGCTTGATTTTGGATCACCAAAATATAATTGATGATGATGTTAATGACGCTTTTCGGCAACAAGTTCCGACCAATCAGTTCCTCCAGTAAACGGACTTCAGTATTCGTCTCAAATCCGCCCTTTTCACGTTTGATTGCACGTAAAAAAGTAACTGGTGCGATTTTTTTACTTTGAGCGATAATCTCTCGTTCTTGCGGCGCAAAACTGCTCGTAGTTGTTTTATCATCTACTGGTACTTCTTTAGGCTTCGCAGTGACTTTGGGGCGTTTTTCCTTGTTAATCAACTGACGCAAATAATTAAAGTTTAAGCCGGCTTTCTCCCCAGCAGTCGCTTTAGCAACATATTCGGCTAAATCTAACTCATTTAACCCATATAATGTCTGAAACGTTTGAAGCTTCTCACGTTCTTCATAGCTCAAAATCAGGTTGAACCGCCTTAACTGTTGAGTAAACAATGACCAATCGAACTCTGTTTTTTCCGCAAACTCCTCTTGTGTCTGCTCTAAGCTCTCGCTTTGACTGGCAAAAGCTTTTTCGTCCAGGCGATAAACATCGCGAAAACGTTTCGTAATGTTTTTAAACTCATTTTTATCAAACATTTTTGGCTTGAAGCGCTCGACTAAACGTTCATAACGGTGTTTACCAACCTTATCCATCAGCAAATAGGCCATCAATGGATCTTGAAAAAACTTTTCTGGAATTAATGGAGACCGTAAATGATAGATCATGCTCATGCCAATTTCATCATCTGCTTTTTGATACGTTTCCAGTAGGCCGATACCCTCTAGCTGTTCCCGCGCTTTTACAAGACTCATCAGCCCGGTATCAACCGCTGCTAATAAGTCGGTATGCATTAAGCTAGGACTTTTACCTTCAATAGTAATATCACTCACTAAAGTCAAGTATAAACTTGCGGCAACACTTCCGATGATCGGCTGGTACAAATAAAGCAACGCATCTTGTTTACTTTGATCAAGCTGTGGCTCACCATAGACCGTATAAAAGGTACTGGGTTTTAGTTCTTCTGCCACTAAAAAGCCTCCTACTCTTCATCCGTTGACTTCGCTTTGTCAACGATCTCCTGTAATTCCTTCAAGAATACAGACATGTCTTTAAATTGTCGATAAACACTCGCAAAGCGAATATAAGCAATTTCATCAACTTCCATCAAGTCTTCCATGACAAATTCTCCGATTTGACTCGTTGGAACTTCATTTTCACCCATACTGCGGACACGATTTTCTACGTGATCCACGATTTGCTCCATCTGCTCCATCGCGACCGGACGTTTCTCTGCTGAACGAATCAACCCGCGCAAAATTTTATCGCGACTGAATTCTTCACGATCGCCATTTCGTTTAACAACTAGTAACGGTGCAGCTTCGATACGTTCAAAGGTCGTAAAACGAAATCCGCAGCTTTCGCACTCCCTACGACGACGAATCGCTCGACCGTCATCAGTTTGTCGACTATCAATTACTCGAGAATTATTATGATTACATCTTGGACAACGCATAATTTCACCCGCACTTTCATATTATTGTTCAAATTCACTAATAATGTGTGAATATCTTTTCTGTTATATAGAATAATTTTTTTAAAACAAAAAAATACTCGAAATGAACTATTTATTTGTTTATATAACATGAGTTTACCATAACCAGCCAGCTAAAAAAAGCGTCGTAAAGCTACGACGCCGATTTCTTTAAGAAACAAATTTATTTTTCTTCAGCCAATCCAAAACTTGCTGACGCGTTGTTTCTTGTGATTGGCAGTTATCAAATAGGATATCCGCTCTTTTTTTCTTCTCATCTAGAGAAAGCTGGCTGTTGATTCGTTCCAAGGCTTCGCTTTTAGGGAGTTCATTTCTTTTCATCAAGCGTTCCAGCTGGATTTTTGGTGTAACATAAACCACCGCCACTTCATCCATCATTGTTTCGTAATGACCTTCAAAAAGCAACGGAACATCAACGATCACCAAACTGCTCGTTTGTTTCGCAACTTTAGCTTGTCTTTCGATCTCACTTCGAATAAACGGATTAAGCGTTTCATTTAACAACTCTCTTTTTGTTTCATCATGGAAAATCAAGGTTCCTAATTTTTTGCGGTCTAAACTGCCATTATTTTGCAAGATGTCAGAACCGAAAGCTTTTTCTAAAGCTCTTAATCCCTCAGTCTCGGGCTCCACTACTTGTCGAGCCACGATATCTCCATCAACAACTGGAAAGCCTTCTTCTTTGAAAAAATCTACCACCGTCGATTTCCCACTGGCGATCCCGCCAGTGACACCTAGTACGAAGCTCATCTCTACACCTTCTTTATTTTTTGACAGTGAGGACAAAGATGCGTTCCTCTTTGTGCAACTTTTATTTTGACGATCGGTGTACCACATCGAGAACAAGGCTTCCCTGTCTGACCATAGACATGGAGCTCTTGTTGGAATTTCCCTGCCTCTCCTAAAGCATTCAAATAAGTCCGAATCGTCGTTCCTCCAGCTTCTTTCGCCTTCGTAATAACTTCAATAATCGCAGCACGTAAACGACGTACTGCTTGTGAACTCAATGTATTCGCTGGCTGCTCTGGATGAATCTTCGCAAGCCACAACACTTCATCCACATAAATGTTTCCTAATCCTGCAACGATTTTTTGATTTAACAATAACGGTTTGATCATCGTAGAAGACTTTTTCAATTGTTTTCTGAAATCAGCTAAATCAAAATCTGTCTCGGTTGGCTCTGGTCCTAATTGCAGCAGACCTTTATAATACTTTGCTGTTCCTCTTTTCAATAAGGTCATCCGCCCGAACTTCCGGACATCATGATAAACCAGCTCACTTCCATCAGTAAAAATAAAGCGTACATGACTATGTTTATCTAATGGCGTCGGCTGTTTAAAATATTCGTATTTTCCTTCCATCCGTAAATGTGAGACCATTTCGTAATGAGTAAATTCAAAAATCAAATACTTTCCACGGCGTTCGACTGTTTCGATCGTTTCACCGACTAACTGCTGCTGAAAGATTTCCACTTCCGGCAACTCAATGATTCGCGGCCAATAAACATCTACCTTTGCGATCGTTTTATCCTTAACTAAAGAAACTAGCCCTTTTCTGACTGTCTCGACTTCTGGCAATTCTGGCATGTTGCTCTCACTCCTAAACCAAAAAGCTGGAATTTCTCCCAGCTTTCTATTATTTTGCTTCGTACCAAGTTTTCCCCCAATTGCTATCAGTCAACAATGGAACATCTAGCTGGACGGTGTTTTCCATAACCTCTTTAACTAATTTATCTAATTGATCTAGTTCGCTTTTTGGCACTTCGAAAACTAGTTCATCGTGTACCTGCAATAACATAGTCGCTTGTAATTTTTCTTCTTTCAAACGTTTCGCCATTTCGATCATCGCAAGTTTCAAAATATCTGCGGCACTACCTTGAATTGGTGTATTAATAGCAGTCCGTTCGGCAAATGAACGGAGATTGAAGTTGCGTGCGTTAATATCCGGCAAATAGCGGCGACGATTATACAGCGTTGCTGCATAGCCTTTGTCTTTTGCCTCTCGTACGCTTTCCTCCATATACCGTTTCACATCAGGATAGTTCTCAAAATAGGTATCAATGTATTCTTGTGCTGCTTTACGCGTGATTCCCAAGTTCTGTGACAATCCATAATCAGAAATTCCATAAACAATTCCAAAGTTCACTGCTTTGGCATTTCGACGCATATTCGGTGTCACTTCATCTTCAGAAACATTGAAGACACGCATAGCGGTACTGGTGTGGATATCCATTCCATCGCGGAAAGCCTGTTTCAAGTGCTCATCACCCGAAATGTGTGCTAGGACGCGTAACTCAATCTGAGAATAGTCAGAAGAATAGATTACCCAATCTTCATCGCGAGGAACAAAAGCTTGCCGAATTTTTCGACCTTCCTCCAAACGAATCGGAATATTTTGCAGGTTCGGATCAACTGAACTCAAGCGTCCAGTTTGTGTCAGTGTTTGAATATAACGTGTATGAATTTTATTATCACTTTGAATTACTTTTAATAATCCTTCAACGTAAGTCGATTGAATTTTAGCGATCTGACGGTAATTCAAGATATGCTCCACGATTGGCGCTTGCTCGCGCAACTGCTCTAAAACATCTACAGCAGTTGAATAACCGGTCTTTGTTTTTTTGATGACAGGTAAGTTCATCTTTTCAAAAAGAATTACACCCAGCTGTTTTGGTGAATTGATGTTGAACTCTTCACCAGCTTCTTGATAGATTTTTTCTTCGATTTCTTGCAGACGTTTTGAGAATTCACCGCGCATTGACTGTAATGTTTGGGCATTGACCGTAATTCCGGCGATCTCCATTTCAGCTAAGATGCGAGAAAGCGGTAATTCCATTTGATAGAACAGATCATCCTGTTTCTTTTCTTCAAGCTCTTTTTCAAGCTTGTCATTTAAGAAATGAATGGCCTTGATTTTACGAGCTAAATGCCCGAAGAAAACTTCGTCATCCTCTGGCAGACCTTTCTTAACACCTTTTCCGTAGATTTGTTCGTCCGTTTGAATCTCAGTGTAGCCATAATACTGTGCTACACCAGCGATATCATTGCTATTATCATTAGTATCCAATAAATAAGCTGCCAATAAAACATCAAAGTTGATGCCTTCTGTTTTTGTAATATAGCGATTCAATGCAACGTATGTCCGTTTTGCGTCATAGACTTTTTTGCCATTTGCAGTTTCTAACCACTTTTTGAATGCGTCATTTTCAAATAGAGCCAATTCATTTGTTACATAGATTTTCTCTTTTGTGCCCCAAGCGACACCTACGACATCAGAAATATGATAATTGTCTTCCAGCATCTCAACATATAAGGCGGAATCCGCATCAAACATGTCTTGGGTGAACTCTGTGACAACTTCAAACTTGATATCTTCCAGCTCGACTTCCTCTTCTTCAACATTCAATTTACTTAAAAAGCCTTTGAAATCCATTTCTTTGAAAAATGGAATCAACTTATCCAAGTCTTTGCCCTTATAAGCCAGCTCATCTATGGAAATATCGACTGGTGTATCTAGTTTGATCGTTGCTAACTCTTTTGAAAGAAAGGCTTGTTCCTTATCATTGATCAGATTCTCTTTCATTTTACTTTTCTTCAACTCGTCGATATTTTCGTAAACACCTTCGACGCTGCCGAATTGTTTTAACAACTTGATGGCAGTTTTTTCACCGATTTTTGTAACGCCTGGGTAATTATCCGAAGTATCTCCAGCTAGCCCCTTCATATCGATGATCTGATTTGGAGTCAATCCGTCGTATTTCTCAGCTACGTGTTCGGGTGTGTAAGATTCAATTTCGCTAACACCCTTAACCGTAATATCAACTTTAATCTTATCGGTAGCTAATTGCGTCAAATCACGATCGCCGGATAAAACAACTACTTCAAAGCCTTCATCAGCTGCTTGATGAGCCAATGTTCCGATAATATCATCCGCTTCGTAATTATCTAGTTCATAATGCTTTACACCTAAACCGACTAACAATTCTCGTAAGTAAGGCATTTGCTCACGAAATTCACCTGGAGTCTTTGATCGACCACCCTTATAATCAGAATACATTGCTGTTCTAAATGTTGTATTTCCAGCATCAAAGGCAACCAGAACATGGGTAGGTTTTTCCCGATCCATCACATTTTCAAACATGTTGTTAAAAGCATAGATTGCATTGGTGTGTAAGCCGTTTTTATTCTTGAAACGCTCCAACGAATTATGCAGGGCAAAAAAAGCACGGAAAGCTACACTATTCCCGTCAACTAATAATAATTTCTTTTCACTCATAACGTCGACTCCTAATTCTATTAAGTTAATTTTTCATTGCATAAAAAGGTTGATATTCACTACTTATACTATTTTGCTAGACCTTTTTAGATCAAGATAGACATGTACTTACTTCCCTGTCTCTAAAATACTATAAAAAAGCCAGACTGGCATCCTACTTCACACTAATGATTTTTTTTGATTATTAATTTTAATTCTCAATACACATACACTAAGACATGTTACCCTCCACGCTCCATTTTAACAAAGTATTCATCGAAAAGAAAAGAATGAAGCTACATTGTCTGGACAACTAAAAAATATCAAAAAAAAGAGACGATCACTCGCCTCTATTTGCTATTTCCAAAAATACGTAAAAATGAAATGAACAGATTAATGAAATCTAAGTACAACTGCAATGCCATGAATACAGCGACACCATTTCCTACTTCACCATTTGTTCCAAGATAGATTTTACGGATCATTTGATTATCATACGCTGTAATACCCGACATGATTACTACCATCAAGATAGAAATGAAGAAATCAACTGCACCGCTGTGCAATACAAAAACATTTAGCAACATCGCAATAATAATCCCTAATAGACAGCTTAATGCAGCTCTACCAATTCCTGATAAATCACGCTTCGTAAAGGAACCGACTAACGACATAACAAGGAAAGTTGCCGATGCTGTAACAAATGCTTGAGTAACTGTACCTAGATCATACATCTGTAAAGTGACAGCCAAGGTTAGTCCATTCAAAGCGGAGTATACGACGAAACCGCCGATCGCCAAACTTGGATTTTTTTGTGCCTTCACTCCTAGAAAAACAACTAACGCGATCTCAGCGATCCAGATCCCCCAGAAGCCTAATGGAAAATTATTAATGAAGTTTGCCACTTGATAGCTAAAAGTATTTAAGGATAGGTAGGAAATTACCGCGCTAATTCCGATCCCTAAAGCTAAAAATGCATAAATTTTTCCGTAAAAACGATTCAAACCATACACGCGTGCTTCTTGATTATTCATTTTGTTCATCTCCTATTTGTGCTTGTGGCGGTTTCACCATTACCACAGCATCCAAGATGCGCTTCTCTTCATTGTCAGTGGCTTCCACTGCTTCAACAGAGATGGTCACAACATCTTTCATTTTATCTACTTTGATTACTTCAAACTCAAAAGTCAGTGTTTCATAGTGAAAAACTGGATCAATAAAATTAATTGAGAAATTCACCACGTGAGAACCCGGTCCTGGTAAATGCTTTGAAATCGCACTTGTGATAATTCCCATCAACATAATCGATGGTACAAGCGGTTGTTCATATTCAGTTTCTTTTGCATAATCATGTTGAATGTACAAAGGGTTAGCATCATTCGTCAAACCTAAATACAAAAGAATCTGATTATCTTCGATCGATTCCGTTAACGATAACGAGTCACCTTCCTCAATTTCGTCAATCGTTTTGCCTATTTTCCGAGCCTTCATATTATACAAATTCATTCCCTCCGTCATTTGTTCTACCCATTATTTTATCAGAAAGCATACAAAACACAAGTTTGTACATTTCTAATCTAAAGATTTTTAAAGGAATGATTTTTAGACCTTCCTGTTTATTGTTCTGATTTTGAACTAACAGATTGCTAAAAAGAAGGGAACTGACAAAGAATGCCTGAACCCTTCTTTTTACTTTAGATTATAAAACGTTACGTGTGGTATTGCTTAATAGATTTTCGTACGCGCGTTCAAATTTTTGAACGTCACCGGCACCCATGAAGATGACCACAGCATTTTCGTGATCCAATAACGGCGACATGTTCTCTTCTTTAATCACTTGTCCGCCTTTTTGGATTTTAGCACCAAGATCTTCGATTTTTACATTCCCTGCGGTTTCGCGAGCAGAAGAGAAAATATCACATAAATAAACCTTATCCGCACGGTCTAATGCTTCCGCAAACTCATCCATCAGAGCGATCGTCCGCGTGAATGTATGTGGTTGAAAAACTGCGACTAATTCTTTTTCAGGATACTTTTGACGAGCTGCATCAATCGTTGCTTTAATCTCAGCAGGGTGATGAGCATAGTCATCAACAATAATCATGTCAGCAACTTTTTTCTCAGTAAAGCGGCGTTTTACACCAGAGAAAGTCAGCATTTCTTCCTTGACCTTTTCCATATCTAATTCCTCGAAGTAAGCAACAGCGATTACTGATAAAGCATTCAAGATATTGTGTTTGCCAAATGAAGGGACTGAGAACCGTCCGATGAATTTTTCTTTGTGATACACATCAAATGCAGAGCCATTCGTCGTACGAACAATATTGCGTGCTTGAATGTCATCATTTTCGGATAAACCGTAGTAATAGATTGGTACATCTGCCTTCAATTTACGTAAGTACTCATCATCTCCATACGCGAAGATACCTTTCTTCACTTGCGAAGTCAATGTTTGGAATGCCTCGAAAACATCCTCGATACTCTTGAAGTAATCAGGATGATCAAAGTCGATGTTCGTCATGATTGAATAATCTGGGGCATAGGCCAAGAAATGACGTTGATATTCGCAAGCTTCAAAAGCAAAGAATGTTGCATCTGGAACACCGTGCCCAGTTCCGTCGCCAATCAAATAACTTGTTGGAGCTAAACCATTCAACACATGTGCTAATAGACCCGTTGTACTTGTTTTACCATGTGAACCAGTAACGGCAATGCTTGTGTATGGTTGAATAAATTCTCCGATAAAATCGTGATAACGAACAATCTCTAAGCCTAATTCTTTCGCCCGAGCAATCTCTTCATGGGTATCAGGAAAAGCATTCCCTTGAATGATCTTCATACCCTCTTTAATATTGTCTTTGCTGAATGGCAAAATAGTAATGCCGGCTTTTTCTAAATCACGTTGTGTGAAAAAATATTTTTCAACGTCAGAGCCCTGTACATGGTAGCCCTTTTCATGCAAGACCAAAGCCAATGAACTCATGCCTGATCCCTTGATTCCAACAAAATGATAAAGTGTGTCTTTATTATTCATTTAATCCTCTTCCTTATATGTACAAAATTGTTTGCGGTTCACATTATCATATAAATCCGTAAAAATAGCAATCTTTTATTCTCTGTCCTACTTTAGCCGATTTATGCTTCAATCATCTTCAAAAATTTTAGTTTCCCGTGGCAATTTCCACATACGTATTTTGTTGTATTAATTTTTCGACGTCGTTTGACTTTTTGAGAACACTTTTCACACTGATAGACATGAAATGTAGCAGTGGCAAGCTGCGGAGTAAACCGAGAACCACCTGTTTTTTTTAGCAACTGTTTGAATTCTAGATCTTTGTGCTGATAGCCACGGCCAGCCAGGTGTAAATGATAATGACAAAGCTCGTGTTTGATGACTTTGATCAGTTCTTCTTGACCATATTTTTCGACAAGCATTTCATTAAAGTCTAAATTATGACTTTGTAGGTGATAACGACCACCCGTTGTTTTCAATCGTCGGTTGAAAGTGGCTTTATGGCAGAATGGTTGTCGAAAAGATTCCTGAGAAATCTTTTCGACAAGCGCCTGTAATTCCTGATTAGTCATTTTTATCACTTTGGACCATGGTCAAACTAATGCGGCCTTTTTTTACATCAACCGCTTCAACCCAAACAGTCACTACATCACCAACAGATACAACATCAGTCGGATGCTTAACATATTTTTTGCTTAGCTTAGAAATATGGACCAAACCGTCTTGTTTTACACCGATATCAACGAAAGCACCGAAATCAATCACATTTCGGACTGTTCCTTGTAATTCCATTCCAGCTTGTAAATCTTCCATCGTCAGTACATCTTGCCGTAACAATGGTGCAGGCATTTCATCGCGCATATCTCGCCCTGGCTGAAGCAGCGCCTGTACGATATCTTTGATTGTTTCTTTACCAATTTCAAGCTGTTTTTGTAAATCATTCACTTGAAGACTCTTAATTTTTTCTGTCGCTTCAGAAGAACCTAGTGTTTTTAAATCAACATCGACTAACGCTAAGATTTCCTTGGCGCTAGTATAGCTCTCCGGATGGATTGCAGTCGTATCCAAAATGTTTTTTGCATCAGGAATCCGTAAGAAACCAATCGCTTGTTCATAAGCCTTTGGTCCTAATCGTGGAACTTTTTTCAGTTGCGGACGTGAAGTAAAAGCTCCATTTTCTTCTCGGTAGTTCACAATATTTTGTGCAGTTGTCTTGTTCAATCCAGACGCATATTGTAATAACTGTGGACTAGCTGTATTAACGTTCACACCAACTTGGTTGACAGCCGTTTCTACTACGAAGTCCAAACGTTCAGATAAACGTTTTTGCGAGACATCGTGCTGATATTGGCCGACACCGACTGCTTTTGGATCAATTTTTACTAGCTCCGATAACGGGTCTTGCAAACGTCTAGCGATGCTTACAGCGCTACGTTCTTCTACCTGTAAATCAGGGAATTCTCCACGAGCGATATCACTAGCTGAATAAACGGAAGCCCCCGCTTCGTTGACAATTACATAAAAAACTTCCTGCTGAATCTGCTTCAATTGTTCAGCAACAAATAATTCTGACTCACGGCTGGCCGTTCCATTTCCAATTGCGACCATCTCTACGCCATACTTTTTGATCAACGCTTGGAAAGCTGGACCGGCAGCTTGCCGTTTGGCTTGTGGTGCTGGCTTATGAGGATAAATGACTTCGATGGCTAATACTTTTCCTGTTTCATCAACTACAGCTAACTTACAACCCGTCCGATACGCCGGGTCGAAGCCTAAAACAACTTTTCCTTTCAAAGGAGGCTGTAACAATAAATTTCGCAAGTTTTCACCAAAAATATTGATTGCTTGTTCATCTGCTTCTTCGGTTAATTCATTGCGAATTTCACGTTCGATCGCTGGTCCGATAAAGCGTTTATAGCTGTCTTTATAAGCTTCACGAACAAACTCCGCAGTAATTGCACGATTATTCTGAACTAATTGACGCTCTAAGTAGTCAAAGATCTTATCCTCTTCCACCACAATCGCAACTTTCAAGATGTCCTCTTTTTCACCACGATTAGAAGCCAATACGCGATGAGAAACCATCTTATTGATTGGTTCGGCAAAATCGTAGTACATTTCATAGACGCCTTTTTCATCTTTATCCGCGTCTTTAACTTTGCTTTGATAGACACCTTTATTTTTGGTAAAGGTACGAATCCAAGTCCGATAATCAGGATTATCACTGATTTGTTCAGCTACAATCTCATGTGCTCCCTGCAAAGCTTCTTCGGCAGTTCCTACATTTTCGTTGATAAATTCTTCCGCCTTGGCATAAACATCGCCAGATTGCGGAAAGCTCATTAGATATTCGGCTAACGGTTCCAATCCGTTTTCTTTAGCGATCGTTGCTTTCGTTCGGCGCTTTTGTTTATAAGGACGATACAAATCCTCGACCTTTTGAACTTTGACCGCTTGTTGGATTTTTTGTGCCAACTCTTCAGTCAATTTTCCTTGTTCATCAATTAAACGCAACACTTCTTGCTTGCGTTTTTCTAAGTTTTCTAAATAATTGTAACGTTCTTCGATCTCACGAATCTGTACTTCATCCAAACTGCCAGTCATTTCTTTCCGGTAGCGAGCAATGAAAGGTACTGTATTTCCGTCAGTCAACAATGTTAAGACAACATTGATCTGTTGCGGACGATAACCTGTCAATTCTTTATTCAGTAGTTGAATGATTTCTTGGTTTAAACTTTCTGCCATTTCAATTCCTCATTTCATCCAAAATCTTATCTATTTTATCACACTTTCGGCAAGTTTGCTTCCTCCATTAAAACAGATGTCTCGCAATAGGGGAACCATTTTTTATAAACTTGGAAATGGTTCAATTCTAGCTACATATACGACCCAATGTTGTTTTAAAGTATTAAATGGACACCTGCCTTAACAAAAACCAGTAGGCCCATTGAGAGTAGAAAAAATATTAGTTTACTTTTTTCTTTGATGCAAAAAGTTCGGCAGTTCCGACAAAACCAAACCAGTCAATGTCAATAAAATCCCGAGAAATGTTTTGACAGTCCACGTTTCACCCAAAATCAAGACTGAGACAATTGTTGTCAGCATCGGGATCGTATAAATATACACAGCCGCGCGAACAGCACCCAGATTTTTAACTGAGAAATTCCATGTAACGAAGCACAGAGCCGATGCTCCGATTCCTAGAAACAATAGATTTCCTACATTTATAATCTGTGTAAAGCGAGACATATCAAAAGAATCTAAGGTTAAGAATAGAACTGGCAGCATAAATAACAACCCGTAGAAAAAGATTCGTTGTGTCGTGGCGATCGTACCATTGCCAAATTCGCTGATCTTTTTGACGAGCAAGGAATAAGAAGCCCAACAAACTGTCGCAATCAAAAGCCATCACCGATTGGATTAACGTTTAGCGTACCTGAAAGACTGATCAATGATATCCCGATCATCGAACAAATAAACCCTAAAACAAACACGCGTGGAATTTTTCTTTGCTTCAAAATAAACCGGCTGATCAGTGCCGTCATAAAAGGGCTGACGGAGCCGATGATCCCAACATTCATCGCCAAAGTATAGGTCAATGCAACGTTTTCTAAATAATAGTATAAAAAGACACCGGATAAACCGGCAATGATATAATAGCTCTCCTCACGCCAACCCTTGAAAGGCAAAATTTTCTGCGAAGCGATCGTTAACACAAAAAAGCCAATCAAAAAACGAATAAATAAAATTTCAATCGGTAAAAAGCTCTTAAGTAGAACTTTCGTAGATATAGAAGTCATCGCCCATATAACGACGGTTAAACTAGCGGATAAATGGCCTTTCACTGTTTCTGACATAACGTCTCCTTACTCAACTAAAAAAGTCGATTATTGATAGTTGTAAAGCATATTCGATAAATTGAAAACCTATTAGAATACTATGTCATTTTGTAGATTGTTGTGCAAGTGATGGCAGAAAAAAAGCGAGATTCATTTAGAATCTCACTCAATAGTTAGAAATCAGGCTCCCATGGTCCGTTCACATTGGGTATTTCATAATCATGTACGATACCCGCTTGATCAAAGACGACCCCATGCAAAGTTCCTCCAAAGACGGCCCCGCCATCAATACCAATCTTTCCATCGGACTGCCATAGCGAAGTCGTTTGCATATCCCCATAGAGCATCGGTGTAATAGTATGTCCAAATACGATCGTTTTTCCGGTATTATTTTTACCTTCATGAAAAGGTTCGCGTATCCATAAAATATCTTGCGCAGAAGTCTCATGCCAGTCTTTTGATAAATCGACACCCGCATGCACAAAGAGATATTCTCCCCACTCACAGTAAAGCGGTCGTTCTGCAATGAAAGCTAAAAGTTCTTTATAACGACTCCTAATCATCATTGCGATTTCCGTTGCCGAATACTCATCAGTTGCACCTTTATGTAGTAAACTCTCGATCGTTTCTTTCCCACCATTGTATAGATAACTGGGAAACCAATCTTCTGGACTGTTCATAAATTCAAGGAAGTTTTGTTCATGATTGCCTTTCAGGTAAACTGCCTGATATTTCTCAACAAGTTCCATTCCTAATAACCAGCAGTCTTTGCTCTTAGGTCCTCGATCATTCAGATCACCAATTAAGATCAATTGTTGCTTATCAGGTTGAAATTTTTTTAGAATTTCAAGAAACATCTCATATTCACCATGAACATCGCCGATAACAAAAACTTGCTCCATATCCATTCCGCCCCTCCTATTTGAAGACCGTACTAATGACCTGACACCACAAAATAATTTCCATCTGCATCCACAAAATTGAAAACAAACTCATCACCAATCTGCGCAAGATCGCCTAATCGAACATCAATTTTTTGAAGTTTTTTGTACAGAGACATGACATCATCACTACCAAAAATCAAAGCCGGAGATGGTTCAGTCGCCTCGTCATCATTTTTTTCAATAAATTCGCGATCATAGATCACCAAATGCGTGGTGCTAGTTTCACTCATCGCGACTTCAGCTACCTGCGAACCGTCAAGCTCATCGAAGCTAATTTCTACAAAACCTAGGCTCTGCCAAAAATTGCTAGCCTTCTGTACATCATTGGCGTATAAAATCACCTTTACTTGTTCATTAAACAAACTTTTCACTCCTAATTTGATCTCTTGTATTATCACGAAAAGTGTACCAAAAAAGGCTTGGTCGCGCTAGCCAAGCCTTTCATATTATTAAGAATTTACTTCAATCGAAGCATTCTCATCATTTAATATATCTCGATCTAATTCATGAATTCGCTCACTGGTCACAACACCTGCCACCATACTACCGCTCACATTAACGGCCGTACGAGCCATATCAATCATTGGTTCTACAGAGATGACCAAACCTACGATTGCAACAGGCAGATTCATTGCTCCTAATACGATCAATGAAGCAAAAGTTGCTCCACCGCCGACTCCAGCAACACCAAATGAACTGATCGTCACGATAGCGACCAACATCACGACAAATTTCAAATCAAACACATTTACACCTACTGTAGGTGCAACGATTGTAGCAAGCATTGCTGGATAAACCCCTGCACAGCCGTTTTGGCCAATTGAGATCCCAAAGCTGCCGGCAAAGTTCGCTGTCGCTTCGTCGACTCCTAATGCCTTCGTTTGCGTTTCAATATTCATTGGCAAAGTTCCGGCACTTGAACGCGAGGTAAAGGCAAAACTCAATGCTGGAAAAGACTTCTTGAAGAAATTGATCGGATTAACTTTGACTCCCAAAAGAATCAAGGAATGGACTAATAATACGACGATCAACGCACTATATGAAGCTATAATAAACTTACCTAAGTTAACAATTGCTTCAAAATCGCTTGTTGCCAATACATTAGTCATTAAAGCGAACACTCCATATGGTGTTAAACGCAATACTAACGTTACAATACGCATGATAATTTTATAAAGACTATCAATCAAGTTTGCAAAAAACTCAGCTTCTTTCGGTGCCTTGCGACGTACTCCCAGAAAGGCGATACCGACAAAAGCCGCAAAAATTACCACGCCAATTGTACTCGTTGGGCGCGTTCCAGCAAAGTCTGCAAAAACATTGGTTGGTATGAAAGAAAGAATTTGTTGAGGGATTGAAAAGTTTTGAACCATTGTTTGGCGATCTGCTAACTCTTTGATTCGGGCTGTTTCAGCCGCTCCTTTTGTAAAGGTTGCGCCATCAAGTCCGAAGATCATCACTGCTGCAATACCGATCAAAGCAGCAATTGCCGTTGTAGCTAACAAAGTAACCAACACATTCGCACTGATCTTCCCAAGCTTCTTGCTTGATTTCATTTTGGTGAAAGCACCAACGATTGAAATAAAGACTAAAGGCATAACTAACATTTGTAATAATGAAATATAACCATTACCAACGATCCCGATCCATTCCATCGCTTGAGAAATAATTTTGCTACCATTACCCAAAAGAAGTTGTAAAACTCCACCGAAAATTATTCCGGCACCTAATCCTGCAAAAACACGATTTGAGAATTTTACGTGTCTCTTTTGCATTTGGTAGAAAACTACAAGCAACGCAACGAATACTACGATCACTAATACAGTGAACAGAGTTGTCATTGTATTCCTCCTAAAATAACTTTTTATAATGACAAGTCTGTCAAAGGAAGTAAAGGTTCCCGGTATCCGTTCTTCAACAAAATACCCTAAAATATAGCTGCGCGACCTAAATTTTAGTGACTATTAAAGTATAACCTAGAAAAAAATATCTGTCTTATGATTTGCATTGTTACATGGAAATTTTCATGAACACAACAAAAAATCCTCTAACCTGAAATTATCTAACAAAAAAGTAAGATCCCTTCAAAATAGAGGATAAATAGTTAAATTGTATTAGAAGAAAAGTTGATTTTAACACCAGGTTTATCTAGAGCTATTTCTGTGATTTCATAAACCATTCGCTCAATTAATCTTAAAATTGGTCGAATCATTTCATTCGCTTCAGCTTCCGTCAGATCATTTTGTTGTTTGACTTGACGCCCAATGACATGTATCACCTGAGAAAGCACACCGCCTATGATAAACTCTTCAAAAGGGAGAACGAACTCGATCCGTACACCCATGATGCTATTTTCGGCCGGATATCCCGGATCCACTGCTTCCAATGGACTGAAATTGATCAGCAATTTTTGTTTTACTACTTTATCTTTTGGAGGAAGACCGTAATTAAATGATTCGACGACTTCCTGATCGCGTTCTAATTCCATTGCGCACCTCCTTGTTTCAAAATAATTATTTTTATAATACTAGTTAAATGAATCCCATAGCGGTCTTTCAGCCAACTATACCCTTATCACAATTATAGCTTTCTGTTCAGAAAATTTGTACCATTTCTTTTAAATTATTTATAAAATAAGTAGCCCTAATATCTTGCTTAAAATAATCTAAATCAAAGAAAACTGTTTGAACACCTGCGTTGTTTCCAGCCTCGATATCTAGCTTTCGATCTCCTATCATCAGAGTCTGATTTGGATCAAGCTGATAATTATTAATAAAATAATTAATGGCTGCTGGGTTAGGCTTCCGTGGAAAGTTTGAATCACTGCCGATAATGTCTACAATCAAAGAATCCAATCCATCGCATTTTAATAAATTCCAAGTCGAATCCACTGTACGGTGAGTCAAAATAAAGTGCTGTCCGCCTTTTTCTTGCAAGTTTCTCAACGTTTCCTTAGTTTCTTTAAAAGGGGAAGAATCTTTGTTTTGCTGCGCTTCATAAGTATGATACTTTTGATCAAAATTTGGTACAGGCAATTGCCAATCAATGATCATCTGTCTGATCGACTCAGTTTTGATTTTTCGATAAACATCTCTTTCATCTTTTTTGATGTCAAGTTCTTCAAATGTTTTCATCAAAGCTTTTAGCATGATCGGATATGTGTCATATAATGTTCCGTCAAAATCCCAAATGTAATTCATAATAGCTCCTCTAAGTTTACATAATAATTTTATAAAATTTCTTTTTGAACAACTTTTAGCTGCGGATTAAAGGTAAAAATCATCGGTGTCGCATTAGGAATGTCAATTTGATCTACTTGATCAGTAGGGGTATCTTCCAAAAATTGAACGAGTGCACGCAAACTATTTCCGTGTCCGCAGACTAAAACTGTTTCCCCATTTATCAATTTCGGTGCAATTTGATCCTGCCATAGCGGAATGACTCGTTGAGATGTCATATGCAAACTCTCTCCTGTTGGTAATAGACGCGAATCTAAATCATTATAGCGTCGATCAAAGTGATTCCCTTTTGATAACGGTGGTACTTCATCAAAGCCTCTCCGCCATTTTTTTACTTGATCGACACCGAAATTTTCAGTAATGATGTCTTTATTTTTTCCAACTAGTGCCCCGTAATGCCGCTCATTTAAGCGCCACGTTTTGAACTCAGGGACAAAACTTGCGTCTGCCTCCTGTAATATCATTTTAGCTGTTTTAATAGAGCGTTTCAGGACTGATTCGAACGCAACATCAATCAGCAAGCCAGCTTCCTTTATTTTTCTGCCGGCAGTTCTAGCCTGATCAAGGCCTTTTTCTGTTAAGTTCACATCTAGCCAACCGGTCCAATAGTTTTCAAAGTTCGCTTCACTCTCGCCGTGACGAACTAAAATCAATTTCATCTTCTCACCTTCTCGATAAAAGAATATCAGAAAAAGCCTAGTTTTAAAAACTAGACCTTCTTAACAAATTGCGTATGACAATTTTTACAAGTCACTTTAATCTTTCCTCGACCTTTTGGTGCTCGCAGCTTTTGTTTACATTCAGGGCATTTGAAGTAACTATAGGTACCCTTTTTACCTTTGAAGAAATCCTTCATACGGGCGATCCACTGAATAAATTTTTGGTTTTCATTGCTTCGCGGATAAATCTTTTTTGAGCAAAAACGATAAAGAACTAATGCAAAAGCCGCTAATGTCAAAATATTTCCGATGTAAAACGGAATCCAACGGTCAAGAATCATCATTACTGCCCATACGATCAACAAAGCTTTATTGATTTGATCAAATCTGCCATAACGTCCGCGCATCAAATGTGCATATTTTTGATAAAATTTCGTCAATCGCTGCATCCAAATATTTCCCAATGAAATCGTTCCTTTCTGCTGTTTACTTATTAAAAATCTTTGGTCCCTTGCGCATGTTTTTACGATCGTTTTTCGGCGTGTCCATCTTCTTTGAACGGCCGCCACCTTGTTTCTTCTTGATCAATTCTAGCATTTTTTCTTTTTGGTTCATTTTTACACCGCCTTTACAAGTAGCGTTACTGATTCGACATGGTATGTTTGTGGAAATAGATCCACTGGCTGAACCTTCACAGCATGATAGCCAAGGTCTTCATATCTTCTCAAATCTCTGGCTAATGTCGCTGGATTACAAGAAATATACACGATTTTCTCAGGATTCACTGCTACTGAAGCTTCGACGAATTTTTCATCTAAACCTTTTCTTGGCGGATCAACAAAAATAGCAGAAGGTTCGATTCCTTCACGTGCCCAGCGTGGCATAATTTTTTCAGCTTTGCCAACTTCATAATTGGCATTTTCAATCCCATTAGCCTTCGCATTTGCTTTCGCATCTTCAATTGCTTGCGGTACGATTTCTACACCATAAACATGTTTTACTTTTTCTGCAAGTGATAATCCGATCGTACCAATTCCGCAATAAGCATCAACGACGATATCTTCTGCATTCAGTTCAGCGAAATTGATTGCTGTTTGATACAATACTTCAGTTTGTTCTGTATTGACTTGATAGAATGATTGAGGTGAAATTTGGTAAGTTTTGCCTAACAATGTGTCCTTAATCGTCGTTTTACCAAATAAAACTTTTTCTTCGCGACCTAGGATAACATTGGTTTTTTCAGGATTAATGTTTTGAATGACCGAAACAACTTCTGGCAATTCCGCTTTGATCAATTCAGCAATCTCCATTCCCTTAAAGAAGCGCTCTGTACGGGTTACCAAGATTACCATCATCTCATGGCTATAATGACCACGGCGAATGATAATGTGGCGAATAAAGCCGGTGTTTTCACGTTCGTTATAAGCTTTGACTTTAAAACGTCGTAAAATATCACGTATTGCTATAATCGCTTGATCAATTTTTGAATCTTGGATCAAGTAATTTTCGATTGGTAATAAAACATGTGAGTTTTTACGATAAAAACCGGTCATTAATTGATCATCGACTTTTTGAACTGGAATCTGTGCTTTGTTTCGATATTCAAAAGGTTTTTTCATCCCTAAAGTTGCCGCAACAGGCAAATCCGGCAACTTTGCAATTATTTTGAGAACTTTTTCGACTTGTTGCTGTTTGAATCGTAATTGGTAATCATAAGTCATGTGACTTAAAGGTGCGATGCCGCTTCTTAATAGATCCAAGTCCTTCACATCTTGTCGCTCTGGATTTGCGTTAAAACGCTCGATCACTTTACCAAAGCCAAATTTTTTACCGACTTTGACCGCTTTGATCGACATTTCTTCTTCAGGTAAAGCATTTTCGATAAAGAGCGGGAATCCGTCGATATGAGCGACACCCATACCTTCGTGGGATAAGTCATCAATTGTGACGGTATATGTTTGATTCTTTTCTACTGTGGTCATGTTATTCTCCTTCAAGGCTGATTTATCTATTCTAATGAATTCTATTCGAAAAAGCAAGGTAACACCAGTGTTATCCCCTTAAGACTTCTGTAAGTTTTATTTCAAAAGAAAAACGTCTCTGTCTTTCAACAGAAACGTTCCAGACTGTAGACAAAAGACGTCCCAAACTCGTAATTTGAGTTTGGGACGTCTTTTTATCTGATTTCTTTCGAAATTCAGGACAAAAAAATAAAGGCTCCTTGCCTTTCCATAGCCATGTGGCTAATTTCTTTAAATTCATTGCAGCAAACAC
>NZ_JCAFYN010000047.1:0-29458 GCF_059374735.1 Enterococcus sp. GPZ-007
TCAAAAATAGTATAGAAACCTGCAACTATCCTAAACGTTCGAATCAATCGGACGTTTAGGATTTTTTGTTTTGAAAATAACGTTTAGCAAATCGCTCAATCGGATTGATCTGGATCATTAATTATCAGATTAGCGATGAAAATGAATAGCGAGTCTCGACGATTCAAAAAGCTCTTTTTTACAGAAATTTCATTTGATTTTTGATGAAATCGATCAAAAAATATGAAATCGCAGTTTTATATGAAAACGGTTTTTCAATTTATTTGAAAATGATTAGAGCCGCAGAGGAACCAAAAAAATATTTTTTTTGTTATTAATTGACGCAGATAAATTTCATTGTGATAAAAATCGCGTGCTAATGATGGGGATTAACGGTTGAATTGTAAGCGTTTTTTAGATTACGCAGAAAAGTTGACCTGAATTAATTCGAAACATTGTGAAAAAGCTACGTTTTGTTTTGAAGTTTTTTACGTTTAAAGCGCGATCGAATTGGCCAACCTAAAAACTAAATAATCGATTATTAAATAAAATCAATTAGAAAGTTTTTAACTTTTATTATAATTCAAAGAATTGTCGAGTGTTAAAGTTGTAAACGTTATCAACTGCGGATAGACTAAGGGTGTAAACAAGGGAAGCGCAACCAAATAAACGAACTGTTCAAATTTTTTGAACAAAAAAATAACAGTTTTTGATTGCACAATAATTAGTACGGAGGAGAATTGCTATGAGTTCAAAAGTTCTTGACCAATTTCTAGAAACGAACTTGGAAGATCTAAAAGAAAAAGGATTGTTCAACACCATCGATATTTTGGAAGGAAGTAATGGTCCGATCATTACAGTCAATGATAAAGAAATGATCAACTTGGCTTCTAACAACTATCTAGGATTTGCTACTCGACCTGAATTGATCGAAGCAGATGTGGAAGCAACGAAACATTACGGAGCCGGTGCCGGAGCGGTTCGGACAATCAACGGAACTTTAGACATTCACCAAAAATTAGAAGAAAAAATCGCAGAATTCAAAGGTACAGAAGCAGCCATCGCATTCCAATCAGGCTTTAACTGCAACATGGGAGCGATCTCAGCAGTCATGAAAAAAGGCGATGCGATTCTATCTGACGAATTGAACCATGCATCAATCATTGACGGCTGCCGTCTATCAGGTGCGAAAATCATCCGCGTCAACCATCAAGATATGGAAGACTTAGAAGCGAAAGCGAAAGCGGCAACTGAAAGCGGCGAATACAACAAAGTAATGTACATTACAGACGGCGTCTTCTCAATGGACGGCGACGTAGCGAAGATTCCTGAAATCGTCGAAATCTGTGAAAGATACAATGTCATCACTTATGTCGATGATGCGCATGGAACTGGCGTAATGGGACACGGTCACGGAACTGTTAAACATTTTGAGATGCAGGATCATATCGATTTCCAAATGGGAACCTTGTCTAAAGGAATCGGCGTTGTCGGCGGCTATGTAGCTGGAACCAAACAATTGATCACTTGGTTGAAATCGCAAGCACGCCCGTTCTTATTCTCTACTTCATTAACACCAGGAGCTGCAGGTGCTTGTATCAAAGCGATTGATTTGATTGAAGAACATCCTGAATATGTCGATACACTTTGGGACAATGCCAACTATTTCAAATCAGAATTAAAACGGATCGGCTATGATATTGGTCATTCAGAAACCCCAATCACACCAGTTATTGTTGGCGATGAAAAATTAGCCCAAGAATTTTCTAAGAAATTGATCGAAAACGGCGTTTATGCGAAACCAATCGTTTACCCAACTGTGCCATTAGGAACAGGCCGCGTACGGAATATGCCGAACGCTGGACACACAAAAGAAATGCTGGATGACGCGATCAAGGTTTATGAAAAAGTTGGAAAAGAACTAGGTATCATCAAAGAAACTGTTCAATAAAAAAATTAAATTTTAGGATAAATAGAGAGGAAGTCACATTCATGAAAAAAGTATTGATCACAGGCGCATTAGGACAAATTGGTTCAGAATTAACAGAAAGACTACGCAAAGATCTAGGGGTAAAAAATGTCATCTCAACCGATATTCGTACGGTTGAAGGCAGTCCAGTTGTTGAAAATGGTCAATTTGAAGAATTAGATGTAACCGATTACGATAGCTTTTTGGACATGGCTAAACGCTATGAAGTAGATACGATCATCCATTTAGCAGCCTTACTTTCTGCCACTGCTGAAAAACGTCCTGCGTTTGCTTGGAACTTGAATATGACAGGGCTAATGAATGCGTTAGAAGTGGCTCGTGAAATTGGACCTAATACAAAATTCTTCGCACCATCATCGATCGCGGCTTATGGACCAGATTGCGAACCAGACAATACACCGCAGGATACCGTAATGCACCCTACTACCATGTATGGAGTGACCAAAGTAGCGGGTGAATTATTAGAAAATTACTACCATGATAAGTATGGTGTTGATAGCCGTTCCGTTCGCTTCCCTGGCTTGATCTCATATAAAGTAGAACCTGGCGGCGGTACAACGGATTACGCTGTAGACATCTATTATGAAGCATTAAAAAACAAATCCTACACATCATTTATCGACAAAGGAACCTATATGGACATGATGTATATGGATGATGCAATTGAAGGAATCGTGAAGTTAATGAACGCAGATGCGAATCGTTTAGAGCATCGCAACTCATTCAACATCACTGCAATGTCCTTTGAACCAGAACAAATTGCGGCATCAATTCGCCGCCGGATTCCTGATTTTGAATTGAAATATGACGTAGATCCAGCACGTCAAGGAATCGCAAATTCATGGCCTAATTCGATCGATGACAGCGATGCGCGCAAAGAATGGGACTTCAGTCCAAACTTTGATTTAGATAAAATGACAGATGAAATGTTAGAAAGATTATCAGAAAAATTTAAGGCAGAAGGCATAGAAACAAAGGTGTCTTTTGATAAAGTAAATTCATAAAATCGCGAAGGTTTCTTAACAGAGCATGAGGAGGAAATAAGAAAAAAGGAAATGTTTAAAATAACGTTTCCCTTTTTCTTTTCCCATGTTAAAATAATGTCCGAACAAATAAGGATAGTTGTTAAATACTTGGTGTATAGCAATTATTTGTTTTATTTTGTTTATGTAATAACTTCCACTATTTGTTTTAGAAACCATGTTAAGAAGTGAACAAACACTCGCTTCAAATTATAGGAGGAAAAAATATGGCAGTCGACCAACAAGAACTTGTGGGTTCACAAAAAGGTGAACTGAAACGAACGATGACCTTCTTCCCGGCCCTTTCGACAGTAATGGGTACCGTAATCGGTGCAGGGGTATTCTTTAAAGCAGCCAGTGTTGCTGCAGTAACAGGATCAACCAGCTTACACATGTTGTCTTGGTTCCTAGGCGGATTAATCAGTGTCTGTGCCGGATTGACTGGTGCGGAATTAGCAGCAGCGATTCCAGAAACTGGCGGGATGCTGCGCTATATTGAACGCGCTTATGGAGAATTTTGGAGTTTCCTACTCGGATGGGCACAAGTAGTCATCTACTTCCCAGCAAATGTAGCCGCTTTAGCAATCATTTTCGCAACGCAGTTTAAGAATTTATTCGGTATGAGCGATTCAACGATCATTCCGATCGCGATCGTCGCAGCAGCATCAATCATGCTGATCAACTTCCTTGGCTCAAAAGCCGGCGGAATGTTCCAATCAATTACGTTAGTCTGTAAGTTAGTTCCTTTAGCGTTGATCGTGATCTTCGGCTTGATGCGTCAAGGAGATGTTACTGTCAGCTTGCTGCCAGTTCAAGCAGGTGCCAACGTTGGCGGCTTCTTCCCAGCATTAGGTGCAGGGCTATTGGCAACAATGTTCGCCTATGATGGCTGGATTCATGTCGGAAATATCGCTGGCGAATTGAAGAAACCAGCACGTGATTTGCCTCGGGCGATTGCTGGCGGGATCTTAGGAATTATGGTCGTTTACTTATTAGTCCAATTCGCTTTCCTACGTACCATTGATATGTCTCAATTAGCAGGAAACGAAAATGCGGCGATGGATGTTGCTGGAACAATCTTTGGCGGCATGGGCGGTAAATTAGTCACGATCGGTATCCTGATCTCTGTATACGGAACGATCAACGGCTACACGATGACAGGTATGCGTCTACCTTATACGATGGGTCTTGAAAAACAATTACCATTCTCTGACAAACTAGTGAAATTAAACAAAAATCATGTCCCATATATCGCTGGTCTATTAGAATTAGTCATTGCGATTGGCATGATGATGGTCGGCGGATTCGATATGTTAACGGATATGTTAGTCTTCGTTATCTGGATCTTCTATACATTAGTCTTTATCGCAGTAATCAAATTAAGAAAAACAGAACCAGATTTGGTTCGCCCTTACAAAGTACCGCTTTACCCAATCATTCCAATCATCGCGATCATTGGTGGGGTGTTCATCTTAGTGATGACTCTGATCAACCAATTCTCATTAGCAATGATCGGTATTGCAATTACCGCATTGGGGATTCCTTTCTACATTTACTTAAAGAAAAAATATAACTAAACATCTAGTAGAAGAACG
Source organism: Enterococcus sp. GPZ-007 (assembly GCF_059374735.1). Taxonomy (NCBI): domain Bacteria; kingdom Bacillati; phylum Bacillota; class Bacilli; order Lactobacillales; family Enterococcaceae; genus Enterococcus; species Enterococcus sp. GPZ-007. The sequence continues at coordinate 4,587 of NZ_JCAFYN010000047.1, forward strand.
AGTTTATACACCTAAGACAGACTTCTGTTTTAGGTGTTTTTTTCGTCTAAAACCAGTAAATAGGTCATCTTTCTTCTATATAAATTACTGTAGCCAGGAAATTGCCACATCGTTGTGGCAATTGTCTGTGTTCTCAATGTAAACGCTATCTATTATGATGTGGTTAGTAAAGGAAAGGATGGTAAATGTATGACAGGATTTCCAAAAGATTTTTTGTGGGGAGGTGCAGTAGCAGCCCACCAGCTTGAGGGGGCTTGGCAAGAAGGCGGAAAAGGTGTCAGTGTTGCAGATGTAATGACCGTCGGTGGTCCTGGCGTTTCACGAAGAATCACTGAAGGTGTCCTTGAAGGAGAGTATTATCCAAACCACGAGGGCATCGATTTTTATCATCGTTACAAAGAAGACATCGCGCTTTTTGCTGAGATGGGCTTTAAGTGCTTCCGAACGTCAATCGCTTGGAGCAGGATTTTTCCAAAAGGGGACGAGCAAGAGCCCAACGAAGCAGGTTTGAAATTTTACGACGATCTTTTTGATGAATGCTTGAAGTATGGTATCGAACCCGTTGTGACACTTTCGCATTTTGAATTGCCGTATCATTTAGTAACCGAATATGGCGGTTTTGCCAATCGTAAGCTGATCGATTTTTTTGTGAATTTTGCAGAAGTTTGCTTCAAACGCTACAAAGACAAGGTCAAATATTGGATGACTTTTAACGAGATCAACAATCAAGCCAATTACGACGATCAGTTTTTCCCGTTTACCAATTCAGGAATCGCTTATAAAGAAGGCGATGACCGTGAGCGGATTATGTATCAAGCCGCGCATTATGAATTGGTAGCTAGCGCCAAAGCCGTTCAAATCGGTAAAGCAATCAATCCTAATTTTGAAATTGGCTGTATGATCGCCATGTGTCCGATCTATCCAGCGACATGCAAACCAGCGAATGTATTGATGGCGCAAAAGGCAATGGAAAAACGCTATTATTTCACAGATGTTCACGTGCATGGTGCCTACCCGGGTTATATGATGACATACTTTGCAAGAAAAGGTTATGATTTAGATATAACATCAGAAGACTTGGAAGAACTGGCAAAAGGAACGGTTGATTATATTGGTTTTAGTTATTACATGTCCTATGCCATCAAGCACAAAGAAGACAATCTATACTTTGACTACCATGAGCAAAGAGATTTTGTCAGAAATGAATACATCGGTATCTCTGACTGGGGATGGCAGATCGATCCTGAAGGTCTCCGTTATGCATTGAATTGGTTCACTGATCATTACCGAGTACCATTGTTTATCGTAGAAAATGGCTTCGGTGCCATCGATGAAAAAGAAGCAGACGGCAGTGTCCATGATTCGTATCGTATTGATTATTTCCGCGATCATATCAAGGAAATGAAAAAAGCGGTTGTCGAAGATGGTGTGGATTTAATGGGATATACGCCTTGGGGATGTATCGATTTGATCTCTGCCGGAACGGGCGAAATGAAAAAACGTTATGGCTTCATTTATGTTGATCGTGACAATGAAGGCAATGGAACTTTAGAACGCAGCAAGAAGGATTCATTTGATTGGTTCAAACAGGTGATTTCTTCAAATGGTGAAATATTAGAATAAAAATCGGCCCCGATCTAATTCAGCTATACGTTAAAATAATAGAAGAGTAGTGAACGGGTAAAAAAATTAGTATAAATAGGGAGGAAAAAACGATGAAAAAAGCATTAATTATCTGTGCCGGAGGAATGTCTTCATCAGTAATTGCAAAAAAAACAACAGAGGCTTTACAAGGAAAAGGAAATGAGATTCAAGTCGATGCGACTTCTCAATCTCAAGGAGCTACTACTATTGCAAAAGACGAATATGATTTGTATCTCGTTAGTCCGCAAACCAAAATGTATTTCGATAGTTTAGCAAAAGCAGCGAGTAAAGTTGATAAACCGATCGTAAACATTCCACCGCAAGCATACGTTCCGATTCCAATGGGGATTGACAAATTATCTAACGTCATTCTTGAAAATATTTAGTAAGGGCTGATAGAGATGTTGAGCAAGCGAGAAACACAAATCCTAAAATTATTATTTGACCACAAGCATACTTATTTGACGAGTCAAGAGATTGCTTCAGGAATTGATGTTTCCAATCGAACAGCTAGAAAATATCTTCATCTGCTGGAGGATGCTTTAAAGCAAGAAGCAGTCGCTACGATCGAGGCAAAGCAAGGAAATGGGTACCAGTTGAAAATTGAGGATGCGAAGAAATTTGACGAGTTTTATCTTGCAGAAGTCAAAGATCAAGCGACTTCTAAGGATATTACGACGATTCAGGAATCAAATGATCGACAGTATTACATTTTAAACCGCTTGTTTTTTGAACAGAGTGCCGTCTATGTAGATGAAATCGCTGATGAACTGTTTGTTTCTCGCTCAACCATATCAAACGATCTAGTTGAAATAAAAAAACTGATCACACCTTACCAAATCGAACTTCAAAGCAAAAGCAATAAAGGAATCTTCATTGTTGGGAATGAGCAAAACATCCGTCATTTCATTATGAATTATTTCTTTATGGAGCGTTTGCATGACAATTTATTTGCCTTTTCAATGTACGCGAATTTGCTAGAAGGCATCAGTGTTGAAGAAATTGTCATTATTGTTTTAGATGAATGCCGAGAATCACAGTTAAAGCTTTCAGATTTCATCGTTTATAATTTAGTCCTTCATATTGGTCTGGCGATCAAACGGATCCAAAATGGTTTTCTAATGGACATCCAAGCACCGATGTCTTTTGAGGAAGAATCGTTGGAGTATCAAACGGCCTTAAAAATCTTAGCCAGAATCGAAAATGCGATGGGAATCACCTTCTCTTCAGGGGAAGCGGATTTTATCGCCCTTCACTTGAAGAACAAGATTACCGCCAAAACGATCTTTAAAAAGGCAGATGCCACAGAAGACGAGATCCGAACGCAATTATTAGAAACATTGAAGCTCATTGATCAGGACACACCATTTGATTTAGAGCATGACACGATTTTGATTGATGGATTGATGATTCACTTTATCCCGCTGTTAACCAGGCTGCAAAATAATTCCAGCATCGAAAATCCATTGCTGGAGGAAATCAAGACACAATATCCTGATTTGTTTGAACTGACGGTTAACTACTTTTCAAAAATGCCAGTGTTCAAGTCTTATCAAATGACAGAAGGAGAATGGGCCTATTTAGCGATTCATATAACGGCAGCGGTTGAACGTTACTTTAATGAACAAAAGACTCATGTGTTAGTTATCTGCGCGACTGGATTAGGCAGTTCACAGATGATCAAAAATCGCTTGGAGCGCGAGTTCGGCTCCAGAATCTTAATTGAAAAGGTCATTAGTTATTATGAAATCGCCGAACAGGATTTAAGTCAAATCGATTTGATCATCTCTTCGATCAATCTGGGCAATATCGTCTTGAATGCACCAATCGTCAATGTCAGTGTTTTCTTAGGAAAAGATGACATCAAGAAGATCAATCATGAAATATCTAGTAATAAGGGTGGCCAATTCTCAAGTCGAAAAGAACATGAGCAAAAGGAATTGGTCGAAGAACAAGTTGAATTAATTAAGCGAAGTTTCAAACCGGAGCTGTTCTATTTTGTGGATGGTCAATCTACTAAAGACGCGGTCTTAAAGGAATTGATCGGCAAAATCGAAGCAGTTGAAAACACGGATTTGCAGGAAAGCTTTTTGAGCCAGTTAAAACTGCGAGAATCTTACAGTTCAGTCGTATTTTCTGAATTTATGGCGGTCCCTCATCCAATCGAAGCATTGACCAAAGAAGGGCATGTCGCTGTTGCGGTCGCGCCAGAAGGCATCGTTTGGGGCGATGAATGTCAGAATATTCAGTTGGTTTTCTTGCTGTCACCGGATAAATTAGGGAAGTTTGAGATTGACAAGGTTAGTCAAATGTTGGTTGAGATCATGGAGGATGATCACTTCAGAAAAGCCTTAGCCTTCAGTAATACTTTTGATAACTTTATAAAAGCGTTTATTGATCAATTTGAAAAAAGAGAGTAGAAGGAGAAAAACAATGGACTCAGAAAAATTACAAGAAGCAGCATTTGAAATTATTTTGAGTAGTGGGGATGCCCGGACACTTGTACATGAAGGCTTCAAAAGTATGCGTGAAGGAAACTACGAAGAAGCAGATGTACATTTGAACGAGGCGAATGATTCACTAGTCAAAGCACATAAAGCACAAACCGAACTCTTACAGCAATATGCCAGTGGAGAAAAAATTGAAATGGAAATCATCATGGTGCACGCGCAAGACCACTTGATGACCACCATGACCTTACGGGAAGTTGCGATCGAAATGCTTTCATTATATCGGAAAGTATCGTAGCAAGGCACCATCATTATTAGGAAAAAGAGGAGAACAGACGATGGATAAAAAAACTGCTAGTCAATTAAAAAAGGACACGGCCCTGAAGAATTTTCGCTATAATCGCTTCCTTTTACTTAGGTATTTATTAGCCGGTTTTTTCTTTACGAATATCTATTGGTTGCTTTCGCTAGCAATGAGTAAAAGCGCTTGGGCATTGTTGCCACTGGGATTACTTGTACTTTCAGTCCCGGCTATTGCAGAGCATTTACGTCTGTACGGCTATCCATCAGATGATGTTCGCGACCAGTTAAAAGGGCATCGATTGTATCAGATAACCCAAACGATAACGAATGTTGTTTTATTGGTGTCTGTTTTGACCAATTTAGGGTTCGAACAAGTCTTTCCATTTTTCAAAAATAATGCCACGAGCAAAGGGTTTGTCAGTTGTATTTTGTTAGCCGGTATTTTGTTATCAGCAGTTATTTTGAAACGAATCAGCAGCATTTATAGTCAAAAAGATAAGCATGCTTCATATATTACAGAATTCAGCAAACTAAATAATTAAAAAGGGTGATTAAAAAATGGACGGATCAAATAATAAAGTCTTTGCTTTCTTAGAGAAAAACTTGATGGGCCCAATGGGAAAAATCGCTTCACTAAAAGTAGTGCGGGGGATCATGGGTGCTGGTATGGGCGCTATTCCATTTACGATCGTTGGTTCGATGTTCTTAGTGTTCAATATTTTGCCAATGACCTTCCCGTTTTTAGAGGACATCTTCAACGCGACATTTTTCAAATTCAGTGACCTTTATATGTTAGCCAACAGTACAACGATGGGGATTTTGGCATTATACTTTTGTGTTGGCTTGGGATATGAATATACAAAAATCATCGCTGAGGAAGATGATTTGAACATGGCACCAATTACGGGAGCTTTGCTATCAATGTTCGCATTCTTCCTTTCTATCCCACAGTTAGTGATGGATAACGGAACAGTGGTTCGTTTGACTGATACTGAAGCAAACATCATCAACGGCTGGGCAATCGGCGGCGACGGTGTTTCTCGTTTGGGAACAGTCGGAATCTTTACCGGAATTATCATGGCAGTTATTGCCGTTCAGCTTTACCGTTTGTGTGTCTCAAAAAATTGGGTCATCAGAATGCCAGAACAGGTTCCAGAAGGTGTATCTAGAGCCTTTACAGCCTTGATTCCTGCTTTCATTGTTGCTTTTGTTATTCTAATCATCACAGGCGTATTAGTCCTATTCAATACGGATATCTTCCAATTGATCGCTATCCCGTTCGGTTTCGTTACGAACATGACCAGCAGCTGGATCGGTGTTATGGTTATCTACTTCTTGATCCACGCATTATGGATTGTAGGTATCCACGGTGCCAACATCATTTCTTCATTGATCGCTCCGATTACTTTAGGTAACTTGGCTTTGAACGCTGATGGCGCGCATATTCCATTAGCAGGTGAGTTCCAAAATGCCTTCGTAACAATCGGTGGTTCAGGTGCAACATTAGGTTTGTGTCTCTTCTTAGTTTATATGGCGAAATCAGAACAATTAAAAGTATTAGGGAAAGCAGCGATTGTTCCATGTTTGTTCAATATCAATGAGCCGTTGATCTTCGGTATCCCATTGATCTACAATCCGTTCATGGCGATTCCATTCTTCTTAGCGCCAATGGTTTCAGCATCAATTGCTTACTTTGCGATTCAATTAGAATTGATTCGCCCAGTAATCGCGAACATGCCTTGGCCTTCACCAGTTGGAGTCGGTGCCTTCATTAGTACCGGTGGTGACTGGAAAGCAGCAGTAGTGGCAGTTATCTGTGCAGCATCCGCATTCGCAATCTATCTGCCATTTGCTCGTGCATACGATAAGAAATTGGTCGGTGAAGAAAAAGCGATCGGTTCAGAAGAAAGTGCTGGAGAAAGTGTTTCAGCATAATCCAATACTCGAATAAATGAAATAGCCGCTGGCGGATGCCGGCGGCTATTTTTTAGATGTCTTCTTTGGTGGTCTCATAATACTCTAAAAACAATTCGTGAAGCGCGGGATGTGTTTTCCGTAATTGGACTAAACGATTGGTTTCATAGGACATGAAGCAGTGCTGACTGGTGCCGGTTGTGACCAGCTTGTCTCCTTTATAGACACGATACTCAAAATCTAGGCGTGTGCCGGTATATTTGGTAACGATTGGTTTGATCAATACTTCATCGCCGAAACGGACCATTTCTTTGTACTCGCAGCTGACACCTAAGACTGGAATCATGATGCCGTCTGCTTCAATTTTCTCAAAGGGGCAGTCCATAAAAGCCAGTGCGTCAACACGGGATTCTTCAAACCAGCGGATGTAATTCGAATGATGGATGATGCCCATCTTATCGGTCTCATAATAAAAAGGCTTGCGCTGATAGCCGGGATATTTTTCCATAGTTATTTCCTTTCGCTTGCGTATTTTTTCATATAACGAGGCAACGCCTCACTGATCGAGGTAGGCAAGACGACATAATTGTCCTCCGCCAAATCATCTCCGATCAAGCTGTGAAGATAGACCGCTGCTGCGACCGTATCAATATTTTTTTCAAATTGCGCTAAAAAGCCAGTGATCATGCCAGCTAATGTATCGCCCGTACCCCCAGTAGCCATGCCTGGATTGCCTAACGGGTTTTGATAATAAGCGACTGCCTCATCGTAGATCGTCGTGCGATGACTCTTTAAGACAATCTTGGCACCTAAGAGTGCTTGTTTCGCACGATTGTTCTCATTCGTTTGCTCCACAAACTTTAGACCGCTTAAATGCGCCCATTCTGCTTGATGAGGAGTGAACACGGTTTGTGCAGGGAACTTTAATGACAGATTATAATCCTTGAAAAGTGTGATCGCTGAGCCGTCCACCACCAACCATTGACCTACATTTTGGTTACTGACAACACCTTTTAAGAAAAGTGCCATCTCTTTCGCCAATCCCAATCCAGGGCCAATTAAGATTACATCGGCTTTTTCTAATGTTTGGTATATGGTGTTTGTCTCGTTGAAATCTAATACCATCGCTTCCGGCAAACGAGCATGAAGCGCTGTGTGGTTTTTTCTGGCAGTGATGACAGTAGTTAGGCCCGCGCCGCTTTTGACACAGGCTTCAGCGCTCATGATGATCGCTCCGCCATACTGTTGGCTGCCGCCGATCAACACGACTCGTCCAAAAGTTCCTTTGTGGGAAATCTCGGGCCTCTTCGTAATCACTTTATGTAAGATATCTTCGCTCAATTGGACCATCTAGTCACCCGCTTTCGTCAAATAATCATTTTACCATTTATAATAGAAATAGTAGGATAAAATTCACTATGGGTACCATTATAAGGGAAAAAGGAGCGGCTTTCCTAGTATTTATTAAAGAGTTTTCATTTTTATTATAGTCGAGAGAATGCTATCATTATAGTGGTTATAATTAAAGGGGGAATCTTTCAATGACAATCGATTTTAAGAAAGAAGTCGAAGCACGCAAAGACGATCTATTAGCAGATCTATTCACTTTATTACGTATTAAAAGTGAACGTGAAGACGACAAAGCAACCAAAGAAGCACCATTCGGACCTGGACCGGTGGAAGCATTAGAAAAAATGCTTGAAATCGCAGAACGCGATGGCTTCACAACCAAAAACGTCGACAACTATGCCGGCCATTTTGATTATGGTGATGGCGATGAAACACTAGGAATCTTCGGTCACTTAGACGTGGTACCTGCTGGTGACGGTTGGGATTCAGATCCTTATGAACCAGAAATTCGCGACGGTAAATTATATGCCCGTGGCTCAAGCGATGACAAAGGGCCATCAGTAGCGGCTTACTACGCTGTTAAAATCATCAAAGAATTAGGCTTGCCAATCTCTAAAAAAATCCGTTTTGTCTTCGGTACTGACGAAGAAAGCGGCTGGGGAGATATGGATTACTACTTCGAACATGAAGAAAAACCTGACTTTGGTTTCTCACCAGATGCGTATTTCCCAATCATCAACGGTGAAAAAGGGAATGTAACCATGATCCCTCACTTCGATGGTACAAACGGCACTTCTTATGTTTTAGTAAGCTTCGAAGCTGGGTTGCGTGAAAACATGGTTCCCGGCAATGCAGTGGCAGAAGTCAAAGTTGCCGATGCAGAGGCTGCTGGAAAATTAGCAAAAGAATTCGCGGATTATGTAGAAAACAATCCAGTTAGCGGAAAAGCAGATGTTGCTGGTTCAACCGTTACTTTACACTTAGACGGAAAAGCAGCGCACGGCGCTAGCCCTCAATTGGGAACAAACGCTGGTACTTTCTTAGCAGTCTTCCTAAACAACTATGACTTCGAAAAAGGGGCAAAAGCCTTCATCGAAAACAGCGCAAACTATATCCATGAAGATGTTTACGGGAAGAAATTAGGCGTTGCTTTCAACAATGAAAAAATGGGTGAGTTGACCATGAACGCTGGGATCTTCAGCTTCAAAGATGGTCAAGAAAACGATAACCGGATCACGTTGAACTTCCGTTACCCTAAAGGAACGACAAACGATGAGATCAAAGCAAAACTAGAAGAATTATTCGGTTCAGATGTGAAAGTAACAGAAGGGGCTCACCACATGTTGCCTCACTATGTACCAGCTGATGATCCATTGGTCGCTACTTTGTTAGATACTTTCGAAGAACATACAGGTATCAAAGGGGAAGAAAAAGTCATCGGCGGCGGCACATTCGGTCGTTTACTAGAACGCGGTGTTGCTTACGGCGCGCAATTCCCAGGCTTTGAAGATACAATGCACCAAGCCAACGAATACATGTCAGTTGAAGACATTTTGAATTCTGCAGTAATCTATGCAGATGCGATCTACCGTTTGGTAAAATAATTACTGATACTGAAAACTCTCCGCAATTTTTTAATTGTGGAGAGTTTTTTCTTCATTGGCATAAATAGTGAACCTGTTGTATGCTTTCTTGGAAGAGTTTATTTAACAATGAAAGAAGGCAGATTATGAAGAGAATACCCGTTATTTTGAGCACTGATCCAGGAATCGATGATGCGGTAGCGATAGCTTTAGCGCTTTTCAGCGAGGAGCTGGATGTGAAGCTGATTTGCCCGATCTTCGGCAATGTTAGTTTGGAACATACGAAGTCTAATACAGAAAAGCTGTTGACCTTATATCATAAAAAACCGGAAGTTGTTTCAGGAAGTGCTCGACCACTATTAAGAGATGCGATCAACGCAAGTGACATTCACGGAGAGTCCGGGATGGACGGCTATGAATTTCCTGATGCGACGATTTTTTTGGATAGCTCGAGAACAGCAGTGGAGGCGATGCATGAAGTCGTGAGTCAAGAAGAACAGACCACTTTAGTCGGAATCGGACCATTGACTGATATCGCCTTGTTTCTTCATCTTTATCCGCAGGATTTGGCTAAGATTGATCGAATCGTCGTAATGGGCGGCAGTTTGGGACGAGGGAATTACGGCGTGTTGTCGGAATTTAATTTCGCGGCTGATCCTGAAGCAGCGAAGATGGTTGTCAACAGTGGTATTCCGATTCAAGTGGCGCCATTAGAAGTGGGAAATCAAGCCAAAATTATGCCAGAGGTGACGGATACGATCCGAAGCTTTGGAGAAATCGGGGAAATGATCTATCAATTATTTACGAAATACCGCAGCGGCAGTTTTGAAGCGGGACTGAATATGTATGATGCGTTGGCGATCGCCTTGATCGTAAAACCGGAAATGTTTGAGATCGTCGCAACCAGAGTCGAGATCGAAACGGCGACTTCGTTAACCTATGGGGCTTCGTTGGTTGACCTTGAGAACTATCTGGATTTGCCAGCCAACGCGGAAGTGGCCGTCAGTGTAGATCCAGTACAGTTTGAAGAATGGTTTGTTGAGTCTCTTGCACGAACAGCAGAGTAATACCGGTTCTTAATAGAGAAAAATAGCGTATGCCGATTTTCGGCATACGCTATTAGTCATTAAGGATGCGATCAATGCTCAAAACAGTACCTGTTTTGGCATCTGCTTTAAATTCGTAAGCGACCAAGTGATCGTCTTCTGTCCGAGTAATCCCGCCAGAAAGAATATCCATTTTGATGGCGAATTTTTGCATGTGATCGGTGTCGAAAGAAATCCAAGAACCTTCGATCGGACCTTCCTTTAGAAAAGCTGCTTTGATTTGATCCAAGACTTTGTCTGGAGACATTGTTTGTTGTTTTCGATAATAGTGATTTGCCGCGATGCCAGCGACGATGCCGATCGTTGAACCGATGGCAAGGCCTTGAGCGAATTTTTTTGTCTTCTCCAAAGCACAAACCTCCTTGCTTCAATTTAATCTATTTTCTTATTAGCTGCGATTTTGTTTGTACGCTTTATTTTACCATTGTTACAAACGAATTTGAAAATTATACGCCATTATTTCGCATAAAATTGGAAATCGTAACATGAAAATAAAAAATAGTCTGTGTAAGATGAAAATCTATGTTTGTTTAGGCTGTTTTTGAGACCGCAGTAAGTGAGTAAGCTTCTTTCTCAAAAAGAACGAAAAGTGTATAATCAGGTTAGTAAATGAAAAGGTCGTGACGGAATGATTATCCCTAAAAGTATTGAAGAGTTAGCTGGTTATGCAGAAAAAGGAAAGAACGTGTTCTTCTTCACTGCTGATTGGTGCGGTGATTGCAACTTTATCAAACCGCAGATGCCAGAGATCGAAGCAGAATTTCCGCAGTTTCAATTTATCCAAGTTGATCGAGACGAGTATATCGATGTGGCTGCCGAGTGGAATATTTTTGGGATCCCTAGTTTTGTCGTGGTGAATAACGGAGAAGAATTAGGTCGACTAGTCAATAAAAATCGTAAAACAAAAGACGAAATCGCTGGCTTTTTGCAACGAGTAGAAGGGTAGGAGATTGTTATGTTTACACAATCATATCAAAATATCTTGGTCGGGATCGATGGCAGCGATCAAGCAATGGAGGCCTTCAAAAAAGCGCTGGCTGTTGCTAAAAGAAACCAAGGGACGGTCTATGTAGCAAATGTGATCGATCATCAGGTCTATACATTCATGAGCTATTCACCACTGAACGAAAACATCATGGATCAGCTAACGGCAGACGCGAAAGAGTTGATCAATAAGTGTAAAGTGATCGGAAGAGAATCTGGCTATAACAAGATCGAAGGAATTATCGCCTATGGTTCCGCAAAAGAAGCGATGGCAAGAACCTTGCCAGAGAAATATGACATCGATCTAGTCATGGTCGGACAATCGGGTCTGAATGCTGTTGAACGCTTTATGACTGGCAGTGTTGCCAGCTATGTAATCAAAGAGGCCTTATGTGATGTTTTGGTCGTTCATCCAAGTGCGGAATAAAAGCTGGCTAGCCCCAGCTTTTTCTTTGGAGATAGATGAATCTTAAGGATATGCAAACTCGTTTAGCTTCTGAGCAATAAGACAAAAATTTGTCAAAATTGCTTTTCAAATTTTTACAAATTTTGCTTATTGCCGATGAAGCTAGTTTGCCTATCTAGAAATGAAAAAAATCTCATGCAAAAGTCCCGCTAGATTTGTTAAGATACGAGAGGACTATGACTGGAGGTAAAAACGTGATTTTTGCGTACAATAAGAAAAATGTTGGCGATACCCTGATGGTGATCGTCAGAAACGATGAAAATAAAGAAAATTCGGTAGAACGAAAAGGCGCTGTTTCTCGGGTTCAAACAACCGATGGTACAACAGTCGCTTGGAACTTCTTCAATGTCTCTGAATACTTGACGATCCATGGGAATGGACAAGTAGAATTATCTGAAAAAGATATTGAAGTATTGAATGAACAATTAAAATTAGCTGGGTTTGAAGAACGCCTCGTGGCAGATCTATCACCAAAATTTGTCGTGGGCTATGTGAAAACGTGCATCGATCATCCTGATTCTGATCATTTGCATATTACAGAAGTAGAGATTGACGGCGGAGAAACTCTGCAGATTGTCTGCGGTGCCGCCAATATCGAAGCGGGACAAAAAGTTGTTGTCGCAAAACCCGGTGCGATGATGCCTGATGGACAAATGATTTGGCCCGGCAGCCTCCGTGGTGTAGAAAGCTTTGGTATGATCTGTTCAGCGAAGGAACTGCACTTACCGAATGCCCCAGAGAAGAAGGGCATTCTAGTCTTAGATGAAAATGCCAAGACTGGTGAAAAATTTGAAGTAGGTAAATAGAAATCTCCGTTTTGACACTCAAGCAACTGTCAAAACGGAGATTTTTTTGCGTGAACAAGATGATTTCCTGTCAGCGTTTAGGTCGTTTAAGCCAGTTTTTCTACCGTTTAGGATAAATTTCTCATCACTGTTTATTAAACTGCTAAACTAAAAACAAAATAAGTACTCTATTTATTCGAGAGGAGGAGAAAGCTTTGCTTGTATTATTATTTGTTTTGTCAGTGATTAGTCTTATTCTAAGTTTTGTGATGAATGCTAGACTAAAAAAATTAGCTTTGGGAACGACATTTGGCATAATGGGTCTTATTCAAGGAGGCACTTTAGGTGCGATGGTCGGGTTATTACTTGTTTTATTGATTAAGGGAAGAACGCTTGGGTAGATATCTATCCTCAATTGAACGTTTTTTACTTGGGGTTGATTTATATAGTGAAAAACGCAAAAAAAACGCCTCTATTTCAATTATGAAGTAGAGGCGTTCAACTATTCTTCTTATTGATTTCCTTGTTGCTGTGAGTTCGATTTCAATGAGTTCGCATCGATACTCAATTTAACAGAAACGGTATTCTTCTTATCTTGACGATAATAAGTGATTTTTACCGTATCACCGACTTTGTGTTTGTACAATTCGGATTGCAATTCTAAACCAGTTGAAACGTCTGTATCATCGATTTTTGTGATGACATCGTATTTCTTCAAGCCTGCTTGATCTGCTGGGGTAGAAGGTTGAACGGTGTTTAGCACGACTCCTTGAGTGACAGAGCTAGGAGTTTTGACGATTTCACTAACCTGTTCAGTCGATAGATCCGAAAGGTTGACCATCGTGATACCTAGAGCTGGGCGAACCACTTTGCCATCTTTTTCCAGTTGGTTAATGACATTGACGACATCGTTACTTGGAATAGCAAAGCCGATCCCTTCAACGCTGACATTTGACTCTGTTTGAACGATCTTGCTAGAGTTGATCCCAATTACCTGACCAGCCATGTTAACTAATGGTCCGCCGGAATTACCAGGATTAATTGCGGCATCGGTTTGGATCGCGTTGATATTAATTGTTTGACCAGCTTCATTTTGATTGACTACTTGACGGTTCAAGGAAGAAATAATCCCTGAAGTTACTGAATTGGCATATTGTGAGCCCAACGGCGAGCCTAAGGCAATTGCCGGTTCACCAACTTTTAGATTGCTAGAATCGCCAAAGGTTGCTGGTTTGATATTTGCCACTTTGTCTGACTCTACCTTCAAGACTGCTAAGTCAGTATAAGAATCTGTTCCAACCAAGGTTGCCTTGACTCTGCTTCCATCCTTCAATAGAACTTCCAGTCCATCCTGTTTTTCCACCACATGATTGTTTGTGACGATATACGCGGTCTTGCCTTCTAACTTGTAGATAACACCAGAACCTTCTGACGTTTCTTCCAGCTGTCCGCTATTTTCTTCAGATTGTTGGTTGTTGCTTCCACCGAAAAAGTCGGAGAAGCCGCCTAAACCGCTTTGTGATTGTTGTTTCTGTAGGTTAATTACTGAAACAACAGCATCCTGTACTTTACTAGCAGCCTCAGTGACATCAGAGTTTACGTCCACCTTCATGTTGCTGACTTTGGTGTTGCCGGCACTCGGTGAACCGCTAGCATTTTGATCGCTTGGCGAAAGCAGCGAACCATTCGCTACATAAAAAATGCCAATCGTTAGAACGGCGCCAAGAACGCCGCCTAATAAGCTGATCCCAAAGCGTCTAAAGAAGCCTGGAGACTTTTTAGGTTTTGGGGTAATATCTTTTCTCATCATATTTTACTCCACCTCTACTATGATATACGCTATATTGAGTATAGTATTTTTTTGTAAGTTAAGTCTACTACACTGATTTGACTTTTTTATGAAAAAGAATCGTAGGAAAATGTAGATAAATGATAAAAAAACTTGTTTTCCACAGTACTGGTGGAAAACTAAGGAAAAAGTTTGTTAATTATTTGAAGATTTTTATCCACAGAAATGTGGATAAGGTGGATAACTCGGTGGAAAACGTATGTTTGTATTCAAGAATACTTGTAAAAAGGGAATGAATACCACAAAAGCTGGGGATAAACCTGTGATTAGTGTGCATAACTCCGTGGAAAAAAGTTGAGATAGTCCTTTTTTTCAGTTTTGACCGGTGGAAAAGTATAAATAGCTAGAAAAAAATATAACGAAAAAGGCGGATGAATGATGAATATCAAAATTATCTCTGTGGGAAAATTAAAAGAAAAATACCTTGTTCAAGGAATTTCAGAGTATACGAAACGCTTGTCGAAGTATTGCAAGATCACATTAGTCGAAGTTCCCGATGAAAAAGCACCAGAAAAACTCAGCGATGCCGAGATGATCCAAGTCAAAGAAAAGGAAGGCGAACGCATCCTTGCCAAGATCAAAGAGCAGGAATACGTCTTCGCCCTAGCCATCAACGGCAAAAATCCCAGCAGCGAAGACTTCGCCGCTACGCTAGATAAACTACAAACCAGCGGAAAAAGCCAATTTGTCTTCGTTATCGGCGGCTCACTCGGACTAAGCGATCAAGTCCTGAAGCGGAGCAATGCGCAAATTTCATTTGGCAAGATGACTTATCCACACCAGTTGATGCGTTTGATCTTGGTGGAGCAGGTGTATCGGGCGTTTCGGATTAATACGGGAGGGCCTTATCACAAGTGACCAATTTATAAAAGTTTGAAAAAATAGCACTTACTTATGTTGCGGGAGTCCGTATCACAAGTAGCAAATTTTCAATAATCATTGATAAGAAAGGCTTTCTAAAAGAAAAAGTGTACGAGAGAAGGTATGATAAAAATTTTTTGGGAGGAGATATAAGTGACTACTTGGATTTTATATGCGATGTTCATACTGTATATAATTACACGTGTAAATTTATCAATTCGCTATCATGCTACGGTAAAGAAGCATTCAAAACTTTTCTATGCTAGAGAGGATGCTCCGAAAGAAAATAATTATGGCAATCAAATTAGTTTCCAGCAAATGGAATTAGAGTGGGAACAAATGCCTCTTACAAAGCAGATTGATCGGGAAGCAAACAAATGTAAATATTTGTATAATAAGGATGTAATAATAAAAAGAGTTGCTTCAATAATTTTTGGAATATTATCGCTTGTGATATTATGGTTTGATTTTCAAACAGGTATTCAAAAATCGAGCTTCTTTATTGCAATGTTGCCGGGAATTGTTAGTCTATTTAATAATTTTTTTGAATGGTTTGAAATTGATCTACCTGTAGGCTTTCATTCTGGTTTGCCACCTAAATTTTAGTTACAAGTACTTTTTTAAAAATATATTATTACTATGAAGCCCAATCAGTTGAACTATATAATAGAACTAAAAAACGTAAAAACTAATATATAATATTTGATCCAATCCTAGAGAGTTTCACGAGTTGATTTGGTGAATTATCTTATTTGGGTATGTGGCGCGAAAATGGCTCTTTGTCAAATCGGACTGATAGAGTGAGATAAGAACATCTAAGGTAGAATTCATTTTCTGCTTTAGATGTTTTTTTATTTAATACGTGATTAGATTGTTTAGTAAGAAGATTCTGGTCTTCATTTTACGAAAGCTTCTGAAACCATAAGCCACACGTTTCAATGCTTTAATGTGAGTATGCAGATTTTCTAGTTTTGCATTCGAATAAGGGAGCTCTAGTGCTAAGCGAATGCCAGATTCATAGTTTATAAACGCTTTTTTTATATGATGCAGTTCTTCTGGAATCGAATGGGCATCGTTTTTACAAGTTGAAAGAAGGTGTTCGCCTCTTTCTTATGAAAGGCTTGAAGGATTTCTTGATAGTAAGAATAAGCCCTTCGTAGTTCATCAGAAGTGGAAAGCAGGCGATCTACCACTTCGCTTTCAGTCAGATAGGCCCAACCAAAATTGCGCCATTTGGTCCATTTGTCATAAACAAGCTTGTCCTGTCGTTTAATCAGAAGTCGAGATAAAGCCTTCAATTGGCGGTAGTATTTGGCTTGTAAAGGATCGTTTCGGTCGAAGCTTTTCATGACTCGCAGCCGAATATCCTCAAAACTGCGAATAAGGTGCTTGACTATATGAAAGCGATCTATAACGAGCATGGCTTTGGGAAAGCATTCTTTTATCAAAGAAGCGTAAGAGGCATTCATGTCCGTCACAAGAAACTTTACGTTCAATCGTGCACTACGTTCAAATTGCATAAAGTAAGAAACGAGATACTTTTTCTTTCTTGAAGGCAGAATGTCCAGTAATTTTCCAGTATCGCCATCCATGCAAGAAAAAGAATAAGGACCGACTTGATTTTTCAATGAACGGAATTCATCCATCAATAAACAGCGAGGTAACCAATTTCTTTTCACTTTAGTCATGGGAATCAGAGAAGCGAGTGTCCGCGAAACCGTCGACCAAGAAACACCGCAATGCTTAGAGATTGTCGTCATTGCTTGTTTTTCAGTGAGCTCTTCCAAAATTTTATACCGCACTTGTTTAGCAATAAAACAGTTTCTTTCAACGATATAAGTATTCGCCGTAAAATAGGTGTGACAGGCACGACAATGGTAACGTTGTTTGGCTAAGGCAAGATAAGTCAGTTGGTTCGCACACTTATTGAGACGGATCAGAGATTTTTTCTTTCCGTTCTTAACGATCATACCTTTAGAATTCGCCTGCTTACACTGCGGACATCGGCGAACCATTTTGCTTAATGTCGCTGAAACCACGAGACTCTTACTATTTTTAATCTTTTTCGATTCTACATTTGTGACTTGAATGTTTTCATCTTTGATTCCTAGCAGTAGTTTGATATGATGAAGATCAGGCATACAGAACGCTCCTTTGATTGTGTTGTGGTGATTCAATTCTAACGGAGCTTCTGTATGTTTTGTTTTTTCATGCTCAAAAAGGACCGATAGAAGAATTTTCTATCAGTCCTAGAAATTATAGAGCCGCGAAAATATGCGCCACATATTTTTTATCTGCTGTTATTACATGTGCTGAGGATGAAACAGCGCAGACGCACACTGGAGAAATTCAGCAAATGCTTTATCAAGGTATACCAGAGGATAAGTCTAAATGGTCTGAAAGTATGCCGGAACTTCTTGAAGTACAAATAGTTCCTTTTAACTTTAAATCTGCAACAATGTTGTTACTTTTTTGTATTTAATTGACGCTCATTTTGCAGTTTTCTTGGCATGAGCTAACATTATAATTCCACTCTACCTATAATGGAAAAAGATACACACAATCCCCTATGACTTCCTTTTATTTGATAAATCACTTTCGCGGACAATATAGTGTTAACTGATAAAAATGGTAATACAAAGTGAGTGAACCATCTAAAAAAGAAGAGCTGTAGAGAAGTAATGAACTATGGCATCTTTTGCAACTTTACTTTATCAATATTAGTATAACAAGGCGTTGTACCATACAATACATGAAATTATTTAGATACTATCTTCAAGACTATCATCAATTTCATCCGGTTTTAACCAAGCATCATCTGGTTTACATATTAATCGTGAATTATTATAGGCCATAGAAAGTGTTAAAACAGTTGTTGCTTTGTAATGAGCTTCAATTTCATTTGAGCCCTCACAAGGATCTAAAACTAGTGTGAAATTCGGAGCATTTTTTAATCCATCAATATAGATAGGCATAATAAATTGAATCTTATTCTGACTGACAAAATAATGTGGGACAACAAATTTGTAATTTCGTTTAGCAATTTCTCTGGATAGGAAAGAAGCGTCTTCTGTTAAACGAGCAAGTTCTTCAGACTCATAGCGATCACAGTTGAACATGCGCCCCTTCCTTTTTCCTTCGTTTATATGATTTAAAGAATTGCTATCAAAAGCGATATCTAAGTAAGGATTAAAAGTGATTTGATTAACATCATTATCACTATAGTATTTAACCATTTGCGGAAGTTCATTGTTTATTAGATCAAAGTTTTTCTTGTGTAATTCTTTTGAGTATTTATTCTCGAAAAAACGAGGATTACGAAATTCAATGATGTCAGTAGTTTCGTCTGTTTCAGAATCGTTTTTTGATTCAGTAAAATTTTCGCCAACAAGATAAACAGGTTTTGCAAATGTGGTTAGAAGTCCTGTATTAAAAATGCAATATTTACGGTCATTGCTAAAAAGTAGGTTTTCGGAAGTAGTCTCTTTTTCCTCGTCGGAATCACAAATTATTTTATTTAAAGTATGCCCTAGGTATGATTCAAGAATAGTATATTTAGGAGAAGAGTCTTCATAGAAATCATTTTTAAATTGCCAGTTTTCATTTAACAAAATAGAATGCAATTTTTGAAAAAAATGCTGAGCTTTTGTAGCATTCTTGAAACTAATCTTTTGAACTTTATACGGAGTATTGTCTTTTTTTTCTTCGATTTTTTTTGTCCTAGCTTCAAAACCTTCGATGGTTTGAACATCACAACCAAACCATGTGTCATTATCTCCATGACCTTTCCAATAAAAAGCAAATATAGGTTTTTTATTTATGTTATAACCCAAATGAATTGATTTATGAGTAGCAATATTAGAATTAGATTCAAAAGTCAGCTCTCGTTTTTCAGATAAGCAATAATAATCAATTTTTGAATTTTCGAAAAGCGTATCTAAGTAATTGATTTCAAATACAGGTAGTTCGTTTTTATCTCTATCATATTTCAAATTTCGCTTAATAAAATCATATAGTTGCATTTTTTTATCTACTCTACCCCATTTTGATGCACCCTGATCTTCCATAATTCCTCCAGCATTAATTCATTTTATTTTATTATACCTTTATGAAGTTATAAAATACCAGTCGATTTTTATTTAATCGTTTCTGTTTAGAAATCACGAAATAAAGGGATTTAGAAATATATATTATTACTATGAAGCCCGATCATCTTAGTTGATGATTGGGCCATTTTTAATTTTTAAGGAGGAAGTAAATAATGTTTGATACACAAGAAAATCGCTACATCACGAAAGGAGTAAATGAACAAGTACCAAAGGAAATACAGATACGTTGTTTTCAATTGATTGATGAGAAGGTGAAACAAGAGGATGTTCAGTTAGATTATCTACAGATATTCGAGTTCAACCGAGATGATCAAAGGGGAATGCTCACGATTATCCATCGTCAGGAAGAACCGTTCTTTATTGATTATAATGAATGTCGAGTGACGAAATATTTAGCAAGTTTCCAAATAAAAAAGCTGTGGGTGATTGATGATCATACACATCAGACGATGTTGTTACCGGAAGAGTATTAATTGTAGAAAGTAAGCACATAAGTAAGAAATTTCAAAAATTAACAGAGAGAAGGATGTATTAATGAAGAAAAATGAACCACAAAAACGGGTAAATGTAGTGTCTTTACAGTTGGTAAAAGAATCATCACTATTATATGGCCCGAGGAGAATTACCAATACAAGATTAGCTTATGAGCTGTTTGCACCCTATTTAAAAGAGAAGGATCGAGAGTACCTTTATGTCGTTGGATTGAATACGAAGAAGGAGCCAACATTTTTGAATCTGACGTCAATAGGTACAATTAACCAAGCAATTGCAGTACCTAGAGACATTTTGAAACCAGCAATATTGGCGAACTCAACAAGTATTATTGTTGCACACTGCCATCCTAGCGGTGACACTGCAGCTAGCTACGCCGATATTGTTTTTTCTGAAAATCTTAGGAAAGCATGCAAACTATTACAGATTGATCTAGTAGACCATTTAATAATAGGTTGTTCGACTGATAAGTATAGTTCTTTAAAGGAACAAGGCTATTTAAATAATGAAGATTAACCCTAATGACGATCACTGGTCATTAGGTTTTTCTTTTACTGAGAGGAGATGGATCGAAATGTTAAGTCAAGCAATTAACATACTAAAAGAAAAAACAGGGATTGAAACAACTGAAACAGACTGGGGATTCGAATCAATTACTGCTGAACGTGAAGAATTGGACCCAGCAATTATTCAGGTGAGCAACACGGAGTTACCAGCATTAGTTATGACCCATTTGTACGTATATGTGGATCAAGAATCAAGAAAGGATTACGTGGTGTACTTCCTGACGGATATTCACAGTGAGCACGAATTTACTCGTGGGTTATTAATAGAAGGAAAGCTTCAGTGGTATCTAAATGGTGTCGCTTATGATTAACCCTGAAATCTGGAAAACGATAGCAGAATGCTTGCAGGATATTTTAACAACACTAGAGAAAAATGAAAGGATTGGTGAAGATGCGGAAATGGTTCAGATTGATTGCGAAGATCGCAACAGCAGTGATTGTGACATTGATTAATGCACAGATAATTTAAACAAAGGAGAGAATCATATGATCAAGAAAGAAGTAATCACCATGCAATCAGAATCATGGTTTAGTGAAGACAGACAAAATAGGTATGTATTACGGAAACAATGGTATGAAGGGGTAAACGAAGATAAAACTGGAAAATTAGCGGTAGTGATCACTATACGACCAACAAGCACATCCGCATTTGTTGAGGATTTGACAAGTATGCTAATCGAAAAGAATATTCGTCAATTAGGGTTCACTGGTTTTATTGCAGTGAATCTTTTTTCATCTATTCATGCGGAAAACAAAGCGACCTTTTTAAAGGGATCAGATGAAAATACCTTAGAGGTGATTTCCACAGTACTTAAAGAGAAACGGATTAGCCAAATTATTTTTGCTTGTGGTTCGATTATCGAAACTAATTCTCTGGCAATGGATCAAGCGAAAAAAATATTCAATCTACTAAGTCCAAAACATAAGAAGATGTGCAAACTACTAATTAGTTCTAAATCAGCGACAGGGAAACCTAGTCATCCCCTAAACGTCAATGTGAGGAAAGAATGGATTTTAGGCGATGTAGATGATCTGTTCCAATTAGAATAGCTAGGACATTTAAAAGTCGAATGTCCTTCACTTTGTCACAAGATAAGTCAAATTAGAAGTTTTATTATTATTAGTGAAAGCACTAACGATGAAGGAGGTAGTTCGTATTGGTAAAAAAGAGGGACCAGATATTTACTCTTGGCATAGTATCTATAAAGAATTGGCGCAGCTAATTGGAACAGAAGCGACGATCCAGATTTACCAAGAGTTTAAAGGAACTCAGGTTCATTTTCCTGTTCGATTGATTCGACCAGATGCATTACCATATGTTCTAAACAATGAATACAATGGAAAGAATTTACGAAAATTAGCTCATTATTATGGCTACAGTGAAAGACATCTTCGGAGAATCATCGCAGACAATAGGGAAAAAACTGACGAAAATCATGTAAATGACCATTCACTACCATATCTATTGGATCTAACTAAAGATGAAAAGGGGAAAAAGAATGAAAAATGAAGAGTTAAAAATCAAATTATTGAGTAATTTGAATATTGTAGGTGCAGTACTGATGATCGTAGGATTATTTATTGGTAATTTTTACTCGGCTGCTAATGGTGCTTACGCGGGTGGATACATAGTGAAAGGCTACAATGTAATCACTAGTATTTGGTATGGTTTCTTGCTGGTGCTGATTCCAATCCTATTGTTGATTGCACCAAAAATCGAAGTTCTAAGTAAATCAAAGAAACTGATTGATTTTGGATTACCGATTGTTTCATTAGTCATTGTATTCATTTTAAAGGGACAAATTGCAGAAGCGATAAGTGTTTTTGGCTCTTCAACAAGTTCATTTGGTACGGGCGCGTACATTTATCTGATAGGTAATATTATTTACTTAATATTGGGAGTTGCTAATTATATTGGATTTAAAACAGATGCGAAAAGTATTCAAAAAGCGGTAAACGAAAAAAGCTTTGATTCTTTGAAGAAGGATGATGACGATGAAAAAGTATAGTGTACTTGTTTTAGCAGTGCTGCTAGCTTTTACTCTCTCCGGTTGCAAGTCACAAAGCGGAGGAAATTCGTCAGTCAATAAAAAAGCAGCAGATAAGTACGAAAAAACATATGGTGAAGAACGTGCTTACCAAAAGAAAGTGATGGATGAAGCTTCCTTTAATCAAAATGAAGAGCAAAACGAGGCTGAATATCGTCAACGTTCGAAAGAAGCCGACGAAGAGTTTTCTCAAGCTATTGAAGACCAAGAAAAAAATAGTCAGCAAGCCACCAAAGATTATTTAGCAATGTTGGAAGAAGCGGAGTCTTTAGCTGAAAAAGGGAAGTTCACAGAAGCAAAAGAAAAGATCCGTTACGCTGATTTACCAGGATCAGACAAAAAAGGGAAAGCAGCAAAAGCAAAAGGTACCGATTACGAAGAACAGCTTCAACAACTTGAATGGTTGCAGAAGTACGAAGAACAAGGCGTCAGTGGGTTAGACGCATCTGTTCGAGAAGATTCTAGAAAAGCAATTGATTTGGAAAATGGCTCTAAAGTACTGGCAAAGCTAATCAAAGAAATGACAGAGCAATTGGACAGAGGTCAAAAGATGGAGAAGACTGCTTCTAACACTACAACAGAAGGTTACAAGGCAAATGCACTGCCCGAATTAACTATCACTGAAGGTGTTGATTCAACGGGTACGGCACAAGCTGCTAATGGGGAAATCAAATTAAAGGGCGTTTACAAAGGGGGGACAAAACATCTTGCGATCAATGATAATGGAACCATCATGGGCAATGTTGAAGTAGCTAGCGATGGCAGTTTTGAAATCCATATTAACAACATTGACAAATTACCATGGGGATTTGATGTGATCCCAAGTGATAGTTTAAAGGCTGGGCAAACGGGTGTTATTTCTTATGATCAGGGTGAAGGAAAGTATTGCAGTATTAAAGTTAAATAGATTAAAAGGCTTGGGTGCGAAATAAGCTATCCCAAGCTTTTTTTGTTTAGTATAATATTTTTAGCTATATATTCAAAAAAAGGAGCATACTCTTATGGTGAAAATTATTAAAGATAGTGATGAAAATGATGGCATCGAAACATTTGAACCAAAAGATTCGGGTCAGATAATTGAACTTACAAAAAAATGTAAATTAAAAGCTAGCGAAAATACTCAATTTATGGAACCGATTAAAAAGAAGTATATATACTGTTCATTTAATGATCTATTTCTTTTAGTCCCAATTATAATTACTGAGCCAGGTTCAACCTTGAGAAAAATTACCACACTAGCAAAAGCAGGGTTGACGAAAAAAAGAAGTACGTTTCGCTATGCTATGAATATCATGTCTAATAGGGAAGTTAATAGATGGTTTGAATTTGACTTGAGCAAGGGCGAGAACAAAACTACCTATTCATTTAAAGATGATTCAAAACTTAACAATAGATTCTTCAAAAAGAAAAGAGCATTAAATGTTTCCTTGTGTCTTATCTTTTGTATGTTACTTACTGAGGATGGTCAATTTTTTGATGATCCGATCTTAACGAGTAACAAACGTACCCTAAAACAAATCTCTCAACGTTATGATCAATATCATATTTATGCTAGCAAATTTCACCATAGGAATAAGGAATTAACATGTGAAGAAATGGAAGGTCTCCGAGAAGTAGATAAAAAAATATGGTTTAAACAATATAGAACCTTTCTTGGAGACTCTCTAGCTTATAAAAATTTTTCTATATATGAAAATAATTTCAGCTTTTTATGTTATTTTTTTGCGTTTATTTTCTTAGGAAAGACACTCGAAACTGTAAAAAAGAGCAGAATTAGTCCATTCTTTTTATTTTATATCGAAAATTTCCCAGGGAACTTGGGTTATCAAATCATTATTGATGGTGAGAAAAATAGCCAAGAGGCTTTTGATGAATTTTGTATAAACTTAGATAAAATGAATCCCGAAACTGTGATTGTCGAATTAACAACAGCACAGAATTTTTACGAACTTTTTTCAAAACTTTGTAAACCGATAGAATACAAAGGAGAAGTACAAAAAATAATTAAAAAAAATGATAGTGATTTGAAGAAAATAAAGGAAGATTTTCCTAACGAGCCAGATTTGATACTAATTGAAAAAGATTTAAAAGCTTTCAGAAATCAATTTGAAAAAGCTCTTTCTGGAAATTCTTTTGCTCAATTAATTGAAGAAGAAAAAATTTCTAAGAGGTTAAAGAAAATTAAATGAGCCAATTAAAAAGCTGAGTAATAAGTTTGATGAATTACAGTAGAAAAAGTACGCAGACTGATTTTCTAGGCTCATTGTCATTAAAATTTCTATTCTAAAGAACATATTTGTTTATGTAAAACGTTTAAAGTCGAATGATCGTGTACTACATTGGTAGTTGCAAGATCGCTAGG
>NZ_JCAFYN010000048.1:0-28304 GCF_059374735.1 Enterococcus sp. GPZ-007
CAATCGTGAGCATCGCGAATTGATTTCTGCCGTTTGTATTGTTTTTGGACATCATAACTATCACTCCTTGTATTCGGTTTCATAAATCTATTATAAAAGAAAAGACTGTAGACAGCATCCATAAAATGGACTTTGTCTACAGTCTGAAACGTCTCTGTCTTTCAACAGAAACGTTCTAGTTTTAATCTTCTGAATCTTCATCTTGAATTTTTTCGTACTCTTTAACAAGTTCGATTCCAGCTTCACGTTTTTGATCATCTTGACCTAAAATCGCATCGTCATTGATCTCATCAGTATTCGCGTAGAATTCAATGTGTTGATGCAGATTTTCAAAGCGCATTGGAGCATCGCCGCCATATTCACCATCTAAATTGATCATCATTTTCTTATCAGTATCAATCAAACTTGCATCTAAAAAACTAGTCTTTACATATAAAACTTTTGAATCATTGACATGCTTTCCACCATTTAATACTAGTGTGATCAAGCGGACGATCTCAAAAAGATTTGCTGTTTTGACCACGATCAGTGAAAATTTTCCATCATCTAGTTTAGCGTCAGGTGCGATCGTTTCAAAACCGCCAATAGAGTTGGTCAAGCCCAAGAAAAACATCGAAGCATTCCCCTCATACTCACCGCCTTCATAAACTAGACGCATTTTTGTTGGCTTAATCCGTGGAAGCATCTCCGCACCTTTAGCTAAATAGGCTAAATACCCAAAAATACTTTTTAGTTCTGAGGGAACTTCGTAAGTAAGCTCTGTCAATGAACCGCCAGCAGCGATATTAATAAAATACGTATCAGCTGCTTTCCCAATATCCATCTTAACTGTCTGCTGTTTTTGGATCACCTCAGCTGCTGCTTTGACATTATTGCGTGGCACTTTCAAAGCGCGGGCATAATCATTTGTGGTTCCCGCAGGAATAATTGCCATCTTAGGTCGCTTTTTCAAACCAGCGATCCCATTGACCACTTCATTGATTGTTCCATCTCCACCTGCCGCAACAACTAGTTCAAAACCAGCTTTTGCGGCACGAGTTGCTTCATTTTTGGCTGAATCAGGCTCAGGAGTTGTAGCAAAGGCACTTGCTTCATAACCTGCTTTTTCAATGGCATCTAAGATATCTGCCAAATTATTGCGCATGATCTCTTTTCCAGATACTGGATTATAAATCAGTCGTGCTTTTCTCATGTTCGAGCCCCTTACCGTTTCGCTAATTCCTCTTGAAGTAATTTGTTTACTACGCCAGGATTAGCTTTTCCTTTAGTCGCTTTCATAATTTGGCCAACTAAGAAACCAACAGCTCTTTCTTTACCGTTCTTGAAATCTTCAACAGATTGTTCATTATTATCCAACACTTCATTGATCATCGGAAGTAATTGAGCAGGATCTGACAACTGAACAAGTCCTTTAGCTTCAACAACTTCTTTGGCGTCTCCACCATTTTGAATCAATTCTCGGAAGACTTTCTTCGCAATTTTAGAGCTGATCGTACCGTCGGCAATCAGGGTGATCATGCCTGCTAAGTTGTTCGGAGTTAACTTAGTATCAGCTAACTCAAATTTTTCACTGTTCAAATAGGCAGATACTTCGCCCATCAACCAGTTAGAAGCTTGTTTTGCATCTGCGCCTTCCTTCAAGGTATCTTCAAAGAAATCTGACATTTCACGACTTAAAGTTAGGACCATCGAATCATATTCTGGTAAACCTAGCTCATTCACATAGCGTTCACGACGTGCTGCCGGCATTTCTGGCAATGTTTCACGTACTTCATCAATCCATGCATCATCGATTTCAAAACGTGGAATATCTGGTTCTGGGAAGTAACGGTAGTCGCTTGAGCCTTCTTTGACACGCATTAGAATTGTTTTATTGGTACCTTCATCGTAACGACGAGTTTCCTGCTGAATTGTTCCACCAGAAAGCAAGACCTTTGTTTGACGTTGGACTTCAAATGTTAAACCCTTTTTGACAAAACTGATAGAGTTCAAGTTTTTCAACTCAGTTTTTGTCCCAAATTCTTCTTGACCATAAGGGCGTAAAGAAATATTCGCATCACAACGCATTGATCCTTCTTCCATCTTCACATCGCTGACGCCAGTGAACTGGATGATTGAACGTAATGCTTCCAAATAGGCATTGGCTTCTTCAGGTGAACGCATGTCCGCTTCAGAAACAATTTCGATTAATGGTGTGCCTTGACGGTTCAAGTCGACATAAGAATAACCACCGATGCCGTGCATGTTTTTACCAGCATCTTCCTCTAAATGAACACGTTCAATTCGGATCTTTTTCTTTTTGCCGTTGACATCAATCTCGATCCAGCCATCATGTCCGATTGGTTCGTCAAATTGCGAGATTTGATAGGCTTTGGGATTATCTGGATAAAAATAGTTTTTGCGGTCAAAATGCATATTTTTAGAAATTTCACAATTTAAAGCTAGAGCTGCCTTCATTCCAAATTCGATTGCCGCTTTATTCATAACTGGTAAGACACCTGGATAACCCCAGTCGATAATATTCGTATTGGTATTAGCTTCTGCACCAAAGTGAGCGGGCGCAGGTGAAAAGATTTTAGAGTTTGTTTTTAATTCTACATGGACTTCTAGCCCAATGACTGTCTCTAAGTTCATTATTTGTCCCCCCCTAAAATCACTGGTTTTTGCTTATGAAAATCTGTTGCTTGTTCAAAGGCGTATGCCGCTTTATACATAGTTGATTCGTCGAAATGTTTTCCGATGATTTGTAATCCGACAGGTAAGCCCTCTGAGAAGCCTGCAGGAACAGACATCCCTGGTAGTCCAGCAAGATTTACAGGAATAGTCAAGATATCATTTAAATACATGGTGATTGGATCATCGATATTTTCACCAATACCAAAGGCAACAGTTGGTGATGTTGGACCAATGATCAAATCATAATCAGCAAAGACTTTATCGAAGTCTTGCTTAATCAATGTCCGAACTTGTCCGGCTTTCTTGAAGTACGCATCATAGTAGCCGGCAGAAAGTGAGAAGGTACCTAACATGATCCGGCGTTTTACTTCATCGCCGAAGCCTTCAGTCCGGGTATTTACATAAACATCTTCCAAGTTTTGAACATCTTCAGAACGGAACCCATAACGAATACCATCAAAACGCTGCAAGTTTGAGCTTGCTTCAGATGAGGCGATGATGTAATACACTTCTACACCATATTTTGAGTGAGGCAAGCTAACTTCTTCAACTGTTGCACCCAAGGCTTTAAATGTGTCAACTGCTTTTGTAATTGCAGCTTTGACTCCTGGCTCAATTCCCTCAGCCATAAATTCTTTTGGTAATGCGATCTTCATTCCTTTGATATCGCCAGTTAAACCAGCTGCAAAATCAGGTACAGAAACTCCCGCAGAGGTGCCATCTTTTGGATCATATCCACTGATTGCATTTAGAGCTAAGGCATTATCCTTAACTGTTCGGGTAAATGGGCCAATTTGGTCTAATGATGATGCAAAAGCAATCAAGCCAAAACGAGATACGCGGCCATAAGTAGGTTTCAATCCAACAACGCCATTGAAAGCTGCAGGCTGGCGAATACTGCCCCCAGTATCACTACCTAAGGAAACAGGAACTTCTCCTGCCGCTACTGCAGCAGCAGAGCCACCTGAAGAGCCACCGGGAACCTTCGTTTGGTCCCAAGCATTTTTTGTTTTCTTAAAGTATGATGTTTCGCTTGAACTTCCCATCGCAAACTCATCCATATTTAGTTTTCCGACAGGAATTAAATCTGAACTGTAAACCTTCTCCATGACGGTGGCATCATAAATAGGATCAAAGTTTGATAAGATTTTTGATGCAGCTGTTGTTAGAAGTCCTTTCGTAACGATGTTGTCTTTGATTCCGATTGGAATACCAGCCAACGCATTTTCTTCAGTGATTCCTTTTGCATCGATGGCTTTTGCCAATTCTAGCGCTTTTTCTTCATTCAAAGTGATAAAGGCATCGATATCTTTTTCAGTTTCTTTGATTCGGTCAAAGGTTTCGCTTGTTAGATCAGTCGCGGTAATTTCTTTTGAAACTAACAGACTGTGTAGTTCTTCAATTGATTTATCATATAATTTTTCCATTATGCACCAGCCTCTCCATTGTCAATGATTGCCGGAACCTTAATAAAACCATCTTCGCTTTCCGGAACATTTTTCATTAACTCGTCACGCGGCCAGCCTCCATCGGTTACATCTTCGCGCATGACGTTAATTGTTTCTACTACATTGGAAGTAAATGGCACGCCTTCTGTATCAACTTCCCCAAGTTGTTCGACCATGTCGATTATTTTGCCTAATTGATCTGTAAACCCAGTCAATTCATCATCTGAAAAAGAAAGCTTCGCAAGTTTCGCGACATGTTTCACTTGTTCTTCATTGATTGCCATAATATCCCTCTTTCTTTTGTCAATTTTCAATCATTTTATCATATCTCTGTTAGAATTCACGGTTTTTTCTTGAAATTTTTTGAAAAGTTGTTCAATTCAAACAATTTAGTCAATGAACCCATTCTAGTAGACCTGACGCTTTTTTATAATACTCGTTCGTTAATCGAATCGTCAATATTCTTCTAGACAAAATTGCTTAATCTGTATGACTTTCTTCGATTGCTTGAATCATTTGTTTTTCATCCCAAACTTCTATACCCAAACTTTGTGCTTTTGTCAGCTTACTTCCGGCGTCTTCGCCAGCTACTACGATATCTGTCTTTTTAGAGACGCTGCCCGTGACTTTCCCGCCAAGATTTTGAATTTTCTCTTTAGCATCTTCTCGGGTATAGTCGACAAGCTTCCCTGTCAGCACGACCGTTTTATCTTTGAACGGTGATTCGACTTCTGCCAACTGACTCGCTCGAATCCCCTTATATTCAAGATTTACACCACGATCTGCTAATTCTTGCATCAATTCGTGGACCTCTTCATTTTCGAAATACGTCACCAAGCTGTCTGCGATTGTATCACCAATCGTATTCAGGCTAACGATTTCTTCTTTGTCAGCCTTGCTTATAGCTTCAAGATTGCCAAAGTGTTCCGCTAAAATCCCTGCGGCTTTTGCACCAACATGACGGATACCAAGACCAAAGATCAGACGTTCAACTGAATTCCCACGACTGGCATCAATTGCCTGCAAAATATTTTCAGCAGACTTATCCTTGATCTTGTCTAAAGTCAACAGTTGCTCTTTATCCAATGAATATAGATCTGCAACATCTGAGATTAGTTTCTTATCGAACATTTGTGCTAATACTCGAGGACCTAAGCCTTCAATATTCATGGCGTTTCGAGAAACGAAGTGGCTTAATCCCTCTTTGATCTGTGCCGGACATTTTGGATTAATGCAGCGCAACGCAACTTCTTCATCCAAATGAACTAACTCGCTATCACAAATCGGACAATGGGTTGGTACTGGATACGGTTCGCTGTCTTTCGGACGCTTTTCCAGAATTACCTGTGCAACTTCCGGAATAATATCTCCAGCCTTATAAACTAAAATCGTGTCTTTCAATCGAATGTCTTTCTTTTCAATATAATCACTATTATGCAGACTAGCACGCCCAACTGTTGTTCCTGCTAAACGAACTGGCTCCATAATTGCTGTCGGTGTCAATACGCCTGTTCGTCCAATCGTCCAATCAATGTCCAGTAAGGTCGTCTGTGCTTCTTCAGGCGGAAATTTGTAAGCTGTGGCCCAGCGTGGCGCTTTCACGGTAAAGCCCAACTCGTCTTGTAAATCAAATTCATTCACCTTGATCACGATGCCATCAATTTCGTAAGACAATTGGTCTCTCGTTTCATGGAAGTTCTCGATATATTCCCAAACTTCATCGATTGTCTCGCAGACACGGTGTTCCGGATTCGTCCGAAAGCCTAAGCGAGACATTTCATTCAGTGCATGGTCTTGAGTTGTTGATTCTAACGGACCAAAATCAGCTAATGTATACAAAAAAGTGCTCAAGTTTCTTTGTGCCGCGATACGTGTATCCAATTGTCGCAAACTTCCAGCTGCCGCATTACGGGGATTAGCAAAAACTTCTTTTCCATCTTCTTCCCGCTGCTTATTTAACTTGATAAATGAAGCTTTCGGCATATAACATTCGCCTCGTACCTCGATGGTCAATGGTTCTTTTAACCGCAATGGAATCGACTTCACGGTTTTCAAGTTTTCTGTGATATTTTCACCAACTGTTCCATCTCCGCGAGTCGCCCCTTGTACGAAGACCCCATTTTCATATTTTAATGAGATCGATAGTCCATCGATTTTTAATTCCACACAGTAAGAAACGGGATGTCCCACCGCTTTTTTGACCCTTTCGTCAAAAGCAATTAACTCTTCCTTACTGAAAACATCATTCAAACTGTATAAAGGAATATCATGCACAACTTTTTCAAAGCCTTCTAGTACTTTACCACCTACACGCTGTGTAGGTGATTCCGGTGTAATCAAGTCGGGATATTCCGTTTCGATTTCTACTAATTCTTGATATTTTTTATCATAAACAAAATCTTCCACCGAAGGTTGATCTTGTACGTAGTATTCATAGGCGTATTGATTCAATTCATCGCGAAGCTGGGCTGAACGCTCTTCCGCTGCTTGAAAGGTCATTGGTTCCAAGAAGATCCCTCCTAGTTTTTATATTTTTTGAATTGGCGCAAAGGCCGCTAATAAACGCTTGACCCCTTGTTGTGGGAAAGCAATGTCTAGTTCAACATCCTTCGCGTTGCCGCTAACTTTTACTACTGTTCCAGTCCCCCATTTTTTATGTTGCACTTTATCACCTGGATTCCAGCTTTCATTTTCACCACCGGAAGCGTTTTTGTTCATTACTGGTTCTCGTGTAGCATGCTGATATTTTGGCTTCATCGCATTAGGGTTTGTCTTGAACGGATTATTAAAGGAGGCAGCTTTGGGTTGTGGCTGCATTCCTACCGGATTCAATAAGCTTTCATCAATCTCCGATACAAAACGAGATGGTTGATTGTATTGTGTTTTTCCATAAAGTGTTCGAGAAAAGGCGTTTGTTAAGTACAAGCTTTCTTCAGCACGAGTTATGCCAACATAAGCCAAACGACGCTCTTCCTCTAATTCGGCTTCTTCCATCAATGAACGAGACAGTGGAAAGATTTTTTCTTCCATCCCAATCAAGAAAACGATCGGAAATTCTAATCCCTTAGCCGCGTGTAACGTCATTAGAGTTACTTGTGCACTCTCTTCTTGGTAATCATCCAGATCTGAAACAAGTGCCAAATCATTTAAGAAGATCGCTAGTTTCTCTTCTGGGGCATTCGCCGCATCATCTTCTTGTGCTTCGTTACGTTTGTCGAATTCCTTCGTTACTGTTCGGAATTCTTCCAAGTTTTCAAGACGTGATTCAGCTTCAAGCGTCCGTTGATTTTTTAATTCATCTAAATAGCCCGTTCGCTCTAGTACTTGATCAACTAAATCTGTAACCGGTAAATATCCGATCATTTCTTGAAATTGCGTGATCATCGTACCGAATTCGCCAATCATCCGCCCCGCTTTACCGGAGATATTCGCAAGATCTACATTTTGCGCAGCCTCAACCATTGACCAATCGTGCATTGTTGCAAAATTTCGTAATTTTTCGACTGAAGCCGCTCCAATTCCGCGTTTTGGCGTATTAATCACGCGTTCGAAGCTGACACCATCTCGAGGATTATTAATAATATTCAAATAAGCGATAATGTCTTTTATTTCTTTACGGTCATAGAATTTATGTCCGCCGACCATTGTATAAGGAACATTCGATTTGACTAGTGTATCTTCAATCACCCGTGATTGAGCATTCGTTCGATACAAAACAGCAAAATCATTATAGCTACGATTATTTGTTTGGATCTCTTCTGTAATTTTGCTGACAATGAACTGCGCTTCATCACGTTCGCTATCGGCACGATAGTAAGTAATCTGTTCTCCTGCTTGATTATCAGTCCAAAGATTCTTATCCCGACGATTGCTATTATTTTGAATGACTTGATTGGCAGCATCTAAAATACTTTTCGTCGAACGATAATTTTGTTCTAGCAAAATGACTGTTGCATCGTTATAGTCTTTTTCAAAATCTAAAATATTCTGCATATCCGCACCACGCCAGCCATAGATGCTTTGATCCGCATCACCGACAACACACAAATTACGGAACCGTGCGGCTAACATATTTACCAAGGTGTATTGGGCATGGTTAGTATCTTGATACTCATCGACGTGTAAGTAATGAAACTTATTCTGATAATAGGTCAGAACTTCTTCGTTATCTTCAAATAATCGAATCGTATTCATAATCAAATCATCGAAATCCATGCTTTGATTGTTTCGCAAGGCTTTTTGATAAGCATCGTAGCAACGTGCGACAATTTCTTCAAAAAAAGAACCTTGGCGATCGGCGTAAGTTTCTGGTGTAAGCAACTCATTTTTTGCATTGCTGATTGATCCCAGAATCGAGCGCGGATCATATTTTTTCGGATCAATGTTTAATTCTTTCAAAATTCGTTTCATTAGTGTCAATTGGTCCGAACTATCCAAAATCGTAAAATTCCGATCATAACCGATTGCATCTACATCGCGGCGTAAAATACGAACACACATCGAGTGGAAAGTGGAGACCCAAACATCTTCGCCACCTTGCCCTAGAATGCCGTTCACCCGCTCCTTCATTTCTCGTGCTGCCTTATTGGTAAAAGTGATTGCCAAAATATTCCATGGATTCACATTTTTTTCTTCTATTAAATAAGCAATTCGATGGGTCAAGACTCGTGTCTTTCCACTTCCTGCTCCCGCCATAATCAATAACGGTCCTTCTGTATGAAGCACCGCTTCTTTTTGTTTAGGGTTTAGTCCTGCTAACAACTCCTGTTTGTTTGGCATGCAAAACGTCCTTTCTCTATTCAATCTTTTTCATTATAGCATCTCAGAAAGTTTCGCGACACTAGCAACATTTTAAAAAAGCGAATTCATTAATTCGTCCTTGTTTTTCTTGGGAATTAGCGCTAGATTTAATAATGGTATGGGAGGAAATCATGAAAAAAGAACATGAAATAAAACGTTTAGATAGTACAAAAGTATTCTTTATATTAAAAGGAGTTTTGATTGGAGCAATCGCCGGAATCATTGTTAGTTTGTTTCGTCTATTGATTGAAAAGATGATGGAACATGTCGTCACGCTTTATCTCTGGTTTCGTGATAATCCCTTGTGGCTGATTCCATGGGCTTTAGTCATGCTAGTTTGCGCTTTGATCGTTGGCAGAATGATAAAATCTGAACCAAATATCAAAGGCAGCGGCATCCCGCAAGTCGAAGGGACCTTGCAGGGTGAGATTAAATTGAACTGGTTCTCAGTTCTTTGGAAAAAATTTGTCGGTGGCGTTTTGTCTGTCGGATCAGGATTGTTTTTAGGTCGTGAAGGTCCCTCGATTCAATTAGGCGCTATGATAGGACAAGGTTTTAGTGAATATACTCATGCCTCAACCTCAGAAAAAAAGATTTTTATTTCTAGTGGCGCAGCGGCGGGGCTAGGCGCGGCTTTCAATGCGCCGATTGCTGGGTTGTTGTTTGTAATAGAAGAAGTCCATCATCACTTCTCACCCTTGATTTGGTTAACTTCGCTTACTGCAGCTTTGACGGCAAACCTAGTCTCATTGAACTTTTTTGGTTTAAAACCAGTTCTGTTTATCGCAAATGTTCCATCACTACCTTTGAAGTATTATGGTCTATTGATTCTTCTCGGAATTATTCTAGGCGCACTCGGCTATGTTTACCAAATCGTACTTTTATTATTGCCGCAATTTTATAAACGAACACACTTGCCAGAACATCTTTATGGCATAATTCCCTTTTTATTGATTATTCCGATTGCTTTCTTTTTTCCGCATTATTTAGGCGGCGGCAATCAAATCGTCCTATCCCTAGGCAAAGAAGTTTTTCCATTGACTGTATTGCTTTTCTTATTTCTTTTACGTTTTATCTTTTCAATGATCTCTTATGGCGCGAATCTTCCAGGCGGGATTTTCCTTCCGATTCTGACGTTAGGCGCCTTGATTGGTGGTATTTTTGGGACTGTTTTGCATCAATGGTTTGGGATGGATTCCATGCTGATTCGTGATTTTGCGATTTTCGCGATGGCGGGATATTTCACAGCTATCGGAAAGGCACCATTAACAGCAATTATTCTTGTTACCGAAATGGTTGGTAATATCACGCATTTAATGCCTTTAGCAGTTTGTTCGTTAACCGCTTATGTAATCAATGATTTATTAGGTGGTAATCCAATTTACGAATCGTTGCTTGAACGTTTACTTAAAGGACATCTTCCAAGTATTACTGGAAATAAGACAATCATCGAATTTCCTGTTACAGCCGAAAGTACTTTGGATGGTATGATGGTTCGCGATTTTAATTGGCCGGATGAAATGTTGTTGATTTCGATTCGACGTGGCTCTTCTGAAATACTCACTCACGGAGACACGGTCATGAAGGTCGGTGATCTGCTCATGATCCTGACCGATGAAGGCTATACACAAAAAATAAAGGCACAGATTCGCGAGCGCTCAGATGCTGCGATTGCAAAAAAACAAGATAAAGCAATAAAAAGTTAATTAGAAAGCAATTTTGAAAAATTCTTTACAAAAAGAAAGCAAATGTGCATATAACTATCCGAATGGAAAGAAATATTAGCATTTGCTTTCTATAAATATTCTCAAAGTCACAGACGATGGATAAATTGATCAATTTAAACTACTCCACAGAGTCTCTTGAATAATCTAGCCGTGAATTTTTTTAGCTAGTCTTTCGTTCACGTAGACTGAAACCTGACCGTCATTCACTGGAAATACCCCTTGTCCATTTTCATCCAATACCACTTTTGCTTCATTATTTCCAAGTAAATCAACAAATGTTTCACCTTCATGAATAGCGCTGATGGTCATTTCTTTTTCGCCACCATTGGCATTTGTCATAATCACTGCCGCTCCTGATTCAGGATCATCAAAATCACCTGTTAAAGTCCAACCAATCACATCAGGATCATCAAAATAATCTGCTTGATTACCAAAATTCAGCATTTGTCGCAACTTGATTAAGTTGTTAAGACCCGGACCAACTGCTTCAGCGTTTTCCGTTCCATACAAGTCTCCCCAAAAAACGACTGGTTCACCTTCGTTTCGCAGTAAAATTAAACTATAGGCATGCAATTTGAACCAGCCTTCTACCCACGATTCCAAGCTTTGTCCATGTTGGGTATCATGATTATCGACAAATGTTACCGCCCAATCGGGACGCGTCTCGATCAAAGTTCCAGCAAATATTTGCCTCATATCAAATCCACCCATAGTTGAAGCCGCTTGAAAGAAATTGAAATGTAGTGGAACATCAAAAAGTGAAATCAGGTTTCCAGAAGAATCTAGATATTCCTGCAGTTTCTCTAGCTCATCGGACCAATACTCTCCGACAACAAAAAGATCCTCACCTTTTTCCTCACGACGGTGCAAAAGCCAATCAACAAAAAGATCAAATCGAATGTGCTTTACTGCATCTAAGCGATAACCATCCACACCTGTCAATTCCTGATACCATTGACCCCATTTGTCTAATTGTTCGATAGTTTCAGGATTCTCCATGTCTAGATTACATCCCATTAAATAATCAAAGTTGCCATTTTCGTCATCAACATTCGGCTCCCAGCCTTTGTCTGCAAAGTTGAAAATCGCATGATCTTTTTCCCGAGCATCATAATCTACCCCTGAAAAATTTTCCCAATTCCATTGATAATCATTGTATTTCCCTTGGCGGCCGGGAAAAGTAAATTTTGTCCAGGCTTCGATTTCCTCTTCACCAGAATCAGGTTTAGTCCGATCATCAAAGCGATAGGAAACAGCTGAAACGGTTTCTGTCTCATCTGCGCCCATAAAATGATCGAAAACAATATCTGCATAAATTTTCAATCCAGCTTTTTTCAATGCAGCTATACTGCTTAAATACTCTTCTTTGGTTCCATACTTTGTTCGAACACTGCCCTTTTGGTCGAACTCGCCAAGATCATAAAGATCATAAGTTCCATATCCGACATCATTTGCGCCTTCAGAACCTTTATAGGCCGGCGGCATCCAAATAGCATCAATTCCGATTTGACTTAATTCCTCCGCTTTTTCTGCTAATGTCTTCCAATGATTGCCGTCAGCAGGAAGGTACCATTCAAATCCTTGTAAAATCGTTTGTTTTCCCATAATCTTCACCTCTCTATATTTATCATACAGAATTTTAGCGCTCCTTCAAAATAAGACGAACCAAATATTCCTATTTAAATGTTTTTGACCGATTATGACTGTTTATGGTTGTATTCTAAAAAAAACTGTGGTACTATTTCAAATGAAGGAGGATTGAAAATGCTTACAGAAGAACGACACAGAAAAATTACTGATTGGTTGGAACGGGATGGATTGGTAAAATCACAGGATCTAATCCAATGGTTAGATGCTTCTGAATCCACAATTAGACGTGATTTACAGGAACTTGAAAATTTAGGGATGCTGGAACGTGTCCACGGTGGTGCAAAACGTCCACAGCATCTTGAACAAGAATTAGGTATGGCTGAGAAATCATCCAAAAACGTTCAACAGAAGAAATTGATAGCCAGATATGCAGCTAAGAGCATATCCGAAGGCGATGTAATCTATTTGGATGCCGGAACCACAACTTCTGAAATGATCCCTTTCCTTAAGAATCGAGCAATCACAGTCGTCACAAATTCAGTAGGTTTAGCTGCTCGTCTGGTTGAAGCTGAAATCGCAACAATCGTATTAGGTGGACGAATCAAACTGACAACTGACGCAGTTGTAGGATCTCAAGCCTTGGAACAATTGAAACAATATCGTTTTAATAAGGCCTTTATGGGAATGAATGGTGTTCGAATAGACAGCGGCTATTCTACTCCTGATCCTGAAGAAGCGATTTTAAAAAGGGCAGCGATCCAACAATCCGAAGAAGCATTTGTCTTAGTTGATCACAGCAAATTCAATCAAACAAGTTTTGTCAGTGTCGCTCCATTGTCAGCAGCTTCAATCCTCACCGATACCTGTGATTTGGTTATCCATAATCAAATCACAGAACAAACTACCTTGAAGGAGGTTTCTGTATGATTTATACAGTGACACTAAACCCATCGATTGATTATATAGTACATGTTGAACAATTAATGATAGGCGATGTTAATCGCATGAAGAATGATTTAAAACTACCAGGAGGTAAAGGGATAAATGTTTCGCGGATTTTGAAACGAATTGATAATGATTCTACCGCACTAGGATTTCTCGGCGGATTTACTGGCCGTTTCATAGAAGAATGGCTGGAGAGAGAAACCATTCAGACCAACTTTACTACAGTTGCTGATGATACACGGATTAATATCAAGTTGAAGGCCGATGAGGAAACAGAAATCAATGGTCAAGGCCCTGTCGTTTCAGTAGAAGAAATGAATGGACTAAAAAAAGTACTGGAAAACTTGACTTCAACCGACATCGTAGTTTTGTCCGGTAGTAAGCCTGCCAGTGTTCCGACTGGCTTTTATCAAAAACTAATTGAGATCATTAAAGGCAAAGGCGCATCGTTTGTGATTGATACAACTGGTGCTGATTTGATGGATGCCTTAGAAAAAGGGCCACTTTTAGTAAAGCCAAATAATCATGAACTGGCAGAACTATATCAAACAAGCTTTAATTCAGTCGAAGATATTTATCCGTTTGGTCAACGTCTGCTAGACGAAGGCGCACAACATGCGTTGGTCTCAATGGCTGGTGATGGTGCTCTGCTATTTACTGAAGATGGCGTATTTCGTTCAAATGTACTGAAACGTGAAGTGAAAAATTCCGTGGGTGCAGGTGATTCAATGATCGCTGGATTTGTCGGTAATTATACTAAGACACAGGATCCTGTCGAAGCTTTTAAATGGGGCGTTGCATGCGGCAGTGCTACTACATTCTCAGATGATTTAGCAACAGCAGATTTCATTAAAGAATTATTACCAGAAGTTGAGATCACCAAAGTAAAATAATGCTGATTTCCCTTCTGTCAAACATATATTTATTACAATTGGAGGAATTATGATGGATATTAAAGATTTATTGATCAAAGATGCCATGATCATGGACTTGCAGGCGACCACGAAAAAAAGTGCAATCGATGAAATGGTTAAAAAAATGTATGACGCTGGCCGTATTTCTGACATTGATATTTATAAAGAAGGAATTTTAAATCGGGAAGCTCAAACTTCCACTGGCCTAGGCGACGGTATCGCAATGCCTCATGCAAAAAATAGTGCAGTCAAAGAAGCGACAGTTTTATTTGCTAAAAGTAAAAACGGTGTTGACTACGAATCTTTAGATGGTCAACCAACCTATTTATTCTTTATGATCGCTGCTCCAGAGGGTGCGAACGATACACACTTGCAAGCATTGGCTGCCCTGTCTCGACTTTTAATTAATCCAGATTTTGTGGCAAAATTAAAAGCGGCTGATAGTCCAGATCAAGTCCAAGCGACCTTTGATGCAGCTGAAAAAGCAAAGGAAGCTGAGGAAAAAGCTGAAGCTGAGGAAAAAATCAAAGATACCAATCGGCGTTATATCGTAGCGGTAACAGCCTGCCCAACTGGAATCGCACATACTTACATGGCTGAAGATGCCTTGAAGAAAAAAGCGAAAGAAATGGGCGTAGAGATTAAAGTTGAAACTAATGGTTCTGAAGGAATCAAGCATCGCTTGACTGACGAAGATATTGCCCGTGCTGACGGAGTCATTATAGCAGCTGATAAAAAAGTAGAAATGAATCGTTTTAACGGTAAAGAGTTAGTCAACCGTCCAGTTAGTGATGGAATCCGAAAACCTGAGGAATTGATCAACCTCGCCTTGAGCGGAAGCGCTCCTGTTTATCATGGCAATGGCGAAGAAGCTTCAACTAGCGATGACAAAAGTGATAATGGAACTTTAGGACAACGCATTTATAAAGATTTGATGAATGGTGTATCACACATGCTACCATTCGTCATCGGCGGCGGAATCATGATCGCTTTATCATTCATGATTGACCAATTTATGGGCGTACCTCAGTCTGAACTTGCTAATCTAGGGAATTACAATCAAGCTGCTAGCTGGTTCAATCAAATCGGCGGTGCTGCATTTGGTTTCATGTTACCTGTACTTGCTGGATTTATCGCATCAAGTATTTCTGATCGTCCTGGCTTGATTGCTGGTTTTGCAGCTGGTGCTTTGGCAAATGCTGGCGGAGCAGGTTTCCTAGGTGCTTTGATTGGTGGTTTTATTGCAGGATATGTCATTGTGTTCTTGAAAAAAATCTTCAAAAACTTGCCTAAGTCACTTGAAGGAATCAAAGCGATCCTCTTCTACCCCTTCTTTGGGTTGATGATTACTGGTTTCTTGATGCTCCTTGTCAACGTTCCAATGAAAGCCATAAATGATGGTTTAAATGGTTTCTTGACTGGCCTTAGCGGCTCAAATGCGATTTTATTAGGCGCTCTGCTTGGCGGAATGATGGCTGTCGATTTAGGTGGTCCTATCAACAAAGCTGCTTATGTATTTGGTACGGCAACGCTTGCGTCAAGCGTCGCTCAAGGAGGATCAATCGTTATGGCGGCAGTAATGGCAGGTGGAATGGTACCTCCTTTGGCTATCTTTGTTGCAACTCGTTTGTTCAAGAATAAATTTGAAAAGAGTCAAGTAGATGCAGGATTGACAAACATTGTAATGGGACTTTCTTTCGTAACTGAAGGAGCGATTCCGTTTGCAGCTGCCGATCCAATTCGCGTGATTCCAAGCTTTGTCGTTGGATCAGCTTTGGCTGGCGGATTAGTTGGTGCTGTTGGCATCAAATTGCTTGCCCCTCATGGCGGGATCTTCGTAGTTCTCTTGTTGAGTCATCCGTTACTTTACCTTTTATTCATCGTCATCGGTGCAATTGTGTCAGGTGTTATCTATGGTTTAGTTAAAAAACCAGTTGCTAAATAATAAAAAAGAAAACCACTCTCAAAAACTTGAGAGTGGTTTTTTTTACAGCCAGCGATCTCTTCTGTGAGCGCGGACAGGTTGAGGTTTTGGTTTGATCGCAAACAGGATCATCCCAATAAAGAAAACTGCAATCGACAAAGGAATCTCTAGAGACGGAAGTGGCAACAAGAAAATTAATGCAACGATCAATAAGCAACTACCCATAATCTTGATATATCTTCGATCCATAGCAAACCTCACCTTTCTATAACAAAAGTACAATTTTTTTATTAATTTTTGAAATGCAGATAGTTCTGCTATTTTCCCTCCATCAAATTTCTAAAATATCTAACTGATTTTTAGCGGATACCTTCTTCTGATCAATAAACGATACAATCAAATGCTTCGCTTCTTTTTCTAATGAAAAGGTCAGAGAATCATTTTTGCGACTCACTTGATGGATTGTCATATCCTTCAATGCCAGTTTCAACTCATCTAAAGGAAAATCCAAAAAAGCTTTTTTGGGGATGAATAGCTGTAAGACAGCGGTATAATCCTTATAACGCATATCCTGAATCTCAAATTCGATTGAATCACGGATATAGTACTCAAATGCTGCTAAACCTTTGTCTAACGTCAACTCAGGATACAAAATGTGATAGTTCATCATTCGCTCGCTCTCATCATCAATCCACGGGAAGTAAGCAAGAGCGTTTAAACCACCCTTCATTCGATTTACGCGATATTGATTCGTCAAGAAATTATAGGTTCTAGTGACGAAATAAGAAGCATCACTCTTTTCAGTCGGTTGGAACTGCTCATTTTGATATTGCACTGTTTGGATTACTGTGTCTTCAAAAGCAAACTCAATATAGGGTTGTTTTAATATACCGACACCGTTAGTATAAGACAATTGTGAGATACCTAACTGATCCCTGAACAATTGTTGAAACCTCAAATTCGCTGCATCTTGCCACTGAAACGGGTCCTTGTAGAGTTCAAAGAAAACGCCTGAACCCAGTTCTGCCACTTGGTCAACCTGCTGGATCTCCAGCAACAATTGTTTCGCAAACAATTTCTTATAAGGAGCTCCCAAAAAAAGCCACCAACAAGCTGTCAGACAGACCCCTTTATAAAAAACATCGTAACCAGGAAAAGGATTGCAATCTACGACAACATCTCCATTAAGCCCTTTCATTTTGGGTAACGCATTGGTTTCTTCTGCTGATTCAAATGAACGACGTTTGGATAACTCACTCGTGTTATGATAAAGATACTCATCATAAGAACGAATGTAAGCAAAGAAACCGTGTTTAATCAAACGCGACCGCAAATAATCTAAATAGACGTTTTCCCAATAATAAAAATTTTTCTCATTGATGATACTTTTTTCAAATAGCGTATCTCCTAACAAGTGAATTGTCGTTTCTTCTTCCGCGTTTTTCAATTGAAGCCAAAAATCTTCCTTCAGCCCAAACTCAATAATGGTTCGCTGCAAATGTTCCTGATTAAATTCCTGTTCTTTCCCATTGATTAGCATTTTGTCTGGTTCCAGCAATAGGCGACTCATGACTAGCCAATCGGTGATCGTCAATTGAATATCGGCTTGCTTAAGATCGTAAAGCTGGCTAACACTGTATAACTTCTGATTTTTTTCCATTGCCTTCCCCTTTCTCATAGCTCTATTATAATTATATCTTAAAGATTTAAAAAACCCTATGAAATTGATTATTAAGTTTAAAAAAATTGTATACTATAATTGATTATGATAAAACTGAAACTGGAGGTGTTCAAATGGGACTAAAATTTGAAAAAACCGATGATTTGGATAAGCTATTTGAATCGTTGGCTGTCGATCCTGATAAAAAAGTACAAAAGGACGAGGACATTCAAAAGTTTTTAAAACCAAAAACTGAACAAACAGATAAAAAAAAGGATCAGGCTTAAGCCTGGTCCTTTTCGATTGCTGCTTCGATAGCCTGCCATGCTTCTTCTTTTCCTTTTTTTGTTTCAGAAGAGAAAAGAATGAAGGTGTCATTCGGATCAAAATCTAGTTTTTTCTTAATTGCACTTGTGTGTTTGTTCCATTTTCCCCGGGGAACCTTATCAGCCTTCGTTGCGACGACAATCACAGGGATATTATAATACTTCAAAAACTCATACATCTGAATATCTTCTTTACTAGGATCATGCCTAACGTCTACTAGTGAGACCACCGCTCGTAATTGCTTGCGGCTAGTAATGTATGTTTCAATCATCTCGCCCCACTTGGCGCGCTCTGTCTTCGATACCTTCGCATAGCCATACCCAGGGACATCGACAAAATGCAAAGTATCTTCAATTAAATAAAAATTCAACGTTTGCGTTTTACCTGGTTTTCCTGATGTTCGTGCTAAGTTTTTTCGATCAATCAGGGTATTGATAAATGAAGATTTCCCCACATTTGAACGCCCTGCTAGAGCAATCTCTGGCAGATCCGATTCAGGATATTGTTTTGGCGAGACCGC
This sequence comes from Enterococcus sp. GPZ-007, assembly GCF_059374735.1. NCBI lineage: Bacteria > Bacillati > Bacillota > Bacilli > Lactobacillales > Enterococcaceae > Enterococcus > Enterococcus sp. GPZ-007. Next base: position 18,532 of record NZ_JCAFYN010000048.1, read on the forward strand.
GCTTATCACGATCTCTGCATTATGCACTTTCATTGCTTCACGCCTTTCAAAAAGGGTTCACAAATAATTTTGTGAACCCTCACTTACTAACCTGCTTTTTTCTTATCGTTATGGTATTCAATGATCGGTTTTCCTGTTCCTTCAACAGACTCTTTAGTCACGATCACTTTTTCAATTGATTCATCTGACGGAATATCAAACATAACATCCATCATCACGTCTTCAATGATGGAACGTAAGCCACGAGCCCCTGTATTACGTGCAATAGCTTTGTCGGCAATTGCGTTCAGTGCATCAGCGTCAAACGCTAAGTCCGTTTCATCATAAGAAAGCAATTTTTGATACTGCTTAACCAATGCATTTTTTGGTTCAGTCAAAATACGAACCAAATCCTCAGTTGTTAATTTTTCTAATGCTGTTGTTACAGGTAAGCGACCGATGAATTCTGGAATTAAACCGAATTTCAATAAATCTTCGGGAATAATCTGTTGCATAATACTTGCATCTTCATCAATTTTCTTGTTATTTGTGCCAAAGCCGATCGTTTTTTCACCTAAACGATTTTTAACAATCGTCTCGATCCCATCGAATGCTCCGCCAACAATAAACAAAATGTTTGTTGTATCAATTTGGATAAATTCTTGATGTGGATGTTTACGTCCACCCTGTGGCGGCACACTAGCAACCGTTCCTTCAAGAATCTTAAGCAAGGCTTGTTGAACGCCTTCTCCTGATACATCCCGTGTGATCGAAACATTCTCACTCTTACGTGTGATTTTGTCGATTTCATCTATATAGATGATTCCTTTTTCGGCACGTTCAACATTATAATCCGCAGATTGTAACAATTTCAATAGAATATTTTCCACATCTTCACCGACATACCCAGCTTCAGTCAAACTGGTTGCATCCGCGATCGCAAATGGGACGTTCAGTGTTCTCGCTAAAGTTTGCGCTAAAAATGTTTTACCTGATCCAGTAGGACCAATCAAACAAATATTGCTCTTTTGCAATTCAACCTCATCAAGCCCATCACTCTCAGTATTCACTCGTTTATAATGATTGTACACCGCAACCGATAAAGCCTTTTTTGCTCGATCTTGACCAATAACGTATTGGTTTAAGACATCCAGCAATTCTTTTGGTTTTGGTACATCAATAAATTCACGAATCGCTTCTTCATGGAATTCCTCGTCGATTATCTCTTTACAAAGATCTATACATTCATTACATATGTATACTCCCGGACCCGCCACGACTTTTTTAACTTCCTCTTGGGTCTTTCCGCAAAATGAACAGCGGACTGTTTCACCTGCGCCTGTGCTCTCATACATGGCTTTCACCTCTTGCTTCTTTCTCTACAAGTGTTTCCACGATTGCAGTCTTTATCTATAATAACATAAAGCATTGAAAAGACAAAGAATCCAAGTGTATTTAAAAAGGAAATCTAAAGAAAAAAGTTCTCGAAAATTCGAGAACTTTTAGTCTATTTTGCATACCAGGCCAAACCTTCATATCTCCAGCCATGCTTTACTAGATTATTTTTTTCATTCGTGTTCAATGTGTAATGATGCGAACCAGCTTTAGCATTTGGATTATATAACCGATGAAGTGCTTTCGAACCACCAGAGTACCAAGAGATTCCTTCATATTTCCAACCTTTTGATACTAGGTTGTTCTTTTCATTCGCATTCATAGTATAATGATGATCACCAGCATTTTTGTTATATAAACGATAGACTGGTGCCCCTGAAGTCGGACCATTCCAACCAACGCCTTCATATTTCCAGCCTTTTGAGACCAAATTATTTTTCTCAGCAGCATTTTGTGTGTAGAAATGTTCGCCACTATTTGGATTGTAGACACGATACATTTGAACAGTATTTTCTGGCTGTGTTGTTTTCGGATTACTGAAGGTTCCAGTATAATCTGCGTTAATATCAAAGTTTCCGCCTACGCCAGGAAATGATAATTGTGAAGACCATTGCCAAGCACCGTATTGCGTATAAAAATTCGTTGTTGAGAGATTATAAGGATAAGCAGCTACCCAAATATTTTTGTTCCCAATCATGGCACCATTGATCCGACCGCTAGTCAACCAATTTAAACCGATATAATGGCGAACATTTCCGTAACCCAATGATTTCAAACGATTTTCGAAAGCTCGAGAGTTGTTGGTGTGATCCCCTTTCCCAGCAATCTGAGGCTCCTCGATATCATTGACCATTACTGTACCACTACTGAGTCCAAGTCTTTTTGCTTCTGCTGCAAAATAGTTGGCTTCTGCAACGGCTTGAGCATCTGTCTTAAACCAGCTGTAATGATAAGCAGAGACCTTCATACCAGCCGCCATAGCATTATTAATTTGCGATTGTGCATAAGGATTTTTATAACTAGTAGCCTCAGTTAATTTGACAACAACGCCTGTAACGCCATAATTTCTCATTTTTTGAAAGTTTGCAACAGAGATATTTCCATTATGAGAAGAAATATCAATAAAGCTCTTACTCGGCGTATTAGTATTCGTTGCCGAAACTGACGGCAACGCAGCAAACAATTGAATCGAAGGATAAAGGTCAGAGCGTCCTTTTGGCAATGACATCGTACCTTCTGCTGTTTCCATTTGTGATTCAGGAACGACAATTTCTTCTGGTACGGAGCTGTCTGTCGTTTGAGTGTTTTCTTCTGTATTATCAGCTGTTTGTTCAACCGCTGATGTATCTGCTTGCGCTTCAACGGTTGATGATTCGCTTATTGCTGTCGTTTCAACTATTTGGTTGTTGCTTGTTTCTTGAGTTCCCTCAGCATATACTGCCGTTGAACAATTTAGAAACAAAACAGTCAAGAAGCATAATCCTAAAACTTTTTTCTTCATTTTCTCCTCCTTAAAATATCGAAGCATATATCTAATGATAAAAAGTTGCCTCGATAATTAGTCTCATTTATTAATAATTCAATATTACCAAAGTTAAGTGTTATTTTGAAGTTAATCGTTATAATTACTATAAAAAACCTGAGAAACTAAGTTATTGACAAGTTTAGGTCTTGATACATCAATCAAAATCACCATAAAACAAAAAAGTATGCCGTACAAAATATGTGCGGCATACTAAAAATAACCTTCTTTATTTAACTGCCTACCAGTTTAATGGTAAACAGTTAAATGCTGAAATTATTTTTCTACAGCTGTTCCAGTTACAAGTTCAACTGCTTTTTTCATTTTAATATCATGTTCAAGCATGTCTTCAGTAAGAACACGTTTAATTTGTTCTTCTGGCATTTGGTACATACCAGCTAATTCTTTGATTTCTTTAGCGATGTCTTCATCAGATGCTTCGATCTTTTCTGCTTCAACGATAGCTTCCATCACTAAATTAGTTTTAACACGACTTTCAGCTTCACCTTCAAATTGAGTGTGTAAATCAGCTTCAGTTGAGCCTGTTAATTGATAGTACATTTCTGGAGAGATGCCTTGACGTTGCATGTTGTTAAGGAACTCATCCATTGAACGATGGACTTCGTCATGCACCATTACGTGTGGAAGTTCAACGATTTCAGCGTTATCCACTGCTTGCTTAATGGCAGCTTCATCTTTTGCTTCTTTTGCAGCTTCTTCTTTTTGTTTAGTTAGTTCATCACGGTATTTTGCTTTTAACTCATCTAAAGAATTTACCTCTTCGTCAACATCTTTTGCAAAATCATCGTCTAGTTCAGGTAATTCTTTAGCCTTTACTTCATGAATCGTCACTTTGAAGACAGCTTCTTTACCAGCAAGATCCTCAGCTTGATAATCTTCTGGGAATGTAACTGTAACATCTAAGTTTTCACCTGCTTTGTGACCAACTAATTGTTCTTCAAAGCCAGGGATGAATGAACCGGATCCTAATTCAAGTGAATAGTTTTCACCTTTTCCACCTTCAAAAGCTTCTTCGCCGACAAAGCCTTCAAAGTCGATTACAGTTGTATCGCCATTTTCAGCAGCTTCGTCTTCTTTGATAACTAATTCAGCTTGAGCTTCCTGTTCTGATTTTAAACGAGCATCTACGTCAGCATCTGAAACTTCAGCATCTTGTTTAGGAACTTCAAGTTCTTTATAGTCACCTAATTTAACTTCAGGTTTTACGGTAACTTCAGCCTTAATGACCCAAGCTTCACCTTTTTCCATGCTGTCTACATCGATTTTTGGTTGAGAAACCGGATCGATTCCTGCTTCTTCAACAGCTGCTTCATAAGCAGCTGGCAATACATCGTTTAGAGCGTCTTCATACAATGCTTCTTCACCATACATACGGTTAAATACTTGACGAGAAACTTTTCCTTTACGGAAGCCAGGTACGTTAAGATTTTTTTTCACTTTGTTAAATGCATTTGTTAATCCCTTTTGAATTTGCTCTTGTTCAATTGAGAAAGTTAACACACCATCATTGGTGCCAGTTTTTTCAAAATTTGCAGTCAAATTTGTTCCCTCCGAATACTAATATACTTGCATTTTGCATACCATTAAATATTACACTACTGATTGTGAAATGTAAATATAAAGCTATTACTCTCGGCATTTTTTAATGATAGTCGAACATAAGTTGTTTAATCTTTCTACGAAGCATTTCTATAGCATCATCTAGCTTTTTCGCTTCTCCTCGATACTCGGCTAAATAACTGTCCACCCATGCTTGTGGTCTCATAAATGAGCTTTGTAATGGATACAAAAAGGCCATTTCTAGCTTAACTTGTTCCAATAAATTTGCCAAAAGGATAGGATCCTCATCGATTAAGTAATCATTCAAAAGAGTTTCAATCTTGCTTTCTAGCGTATCATCAAAGCTAGTATGTGCCGGGGACAGCTCAATGATTTCATCTTGGATTGTTAAATATCTTACCTTTTCTACGACCCCGATCTTAGCTAAACTTTCAAATAAGTAACTGCGAACCAAGGGCGCAATTTTGGGATCCACCATAAAGCTTTCAGCCATGGATTGTAGACGTTTCTCTGGGAGCTGCTTGATTCTTCGAATGACAATCAATTGATCCATCGGCATCAATGCAGGCAATTGACTCAGTTCAGTTTCAAGTTGTTCGATTACCGCTTGTTGTTGTCTTTGAAAAAAAGTTTCTTGTTCATCAATACGCATCGACCACAAGTTATGTTGTTCTTCAGTTAATTGTTTATTTTTTTGTGCGCGCCAGAGAAATTCACGAGCGGTGAAAAACTTTTGAGAATATAACTGAATTTGCAAATACAAATCAATCATCTCAGGTGTTTCAAGGTAGCTCTCTGTTTCTTCTTCTGAGTATTCTAAGGCTTCGGCAAAATCTCCCTGCTCCAAAGCCAGACTTGCGATCAAGCGATTCAATTTTGCTGAAGGATTTTTCTGATAAGCAAGTTTATAATTTTCTAATGCCAGTGAAAATTTTCCAGCTGAAAAGGCCTCTTCAGCTAGTGTTAAATAATAATAATCATTTTTTGGAAATTCTATCGGATTCATTCTTGGTCAATACCCTCTCTAGCTGCTATTAAATTAATTGTTACAACACTGGTATCTGAAAGGTAATCGCCAATATGCTGTTTATTAGATGTAAAAATTGTTACAAGATAACCTAACATAAAAAAAGATCCGCGCAAGATATATCGACAAGCACCTTCACGAACCAACACTGTTTGCCAACTCAATTCGGTCTCTGTGAAGCTAATAACGCGAATACCAAAAACCATCTTACCAATCGTTTGACCATGATTCATTTTTGTTAATAAAATGAAATACAACAAATAGATTATTAGTGTTAAAAAACCATATACGCTAACTATTTCAGTGTTTTTTTCTATGTTAAGCAGGTTAGCTGGCAAGCCAAGCAAAATAGTAGTCACCGCTGTAATACAGAGTAAATCTACTAGATACGCAAAAAAACGGATCCAAAAGCCTGCGTAAAAAAAATCTGGATAATGATTAAATTGTGGCTGATGTTGTTTTTTTTCAAGTAACCGTGTCACCGGTCCAACTGCCGGTCTTTTATTAGTCTCTTCAGCCATGACTATTCACCTCCATACAGATACATCGCTTTAGGAGCTTGAGGAGTGCCAACACTTTCAACGATATTTCTTACCAGCTCTTCTTGTGAAGGCTTGATCCCTTGGAGTTCAGCTAAGCTGTTACCAAACCAAGTATTCAAAAAATTAGTGGAGCCGCTAGTATATGAAATAACTTTTGCGTCGCTCAAACCTTTGTCTTTTCGCAAAGCCTGCAATGCTTGATCTGGATAACCTATATCATCCACCAAACCATTTTCAAGAGCCTGTGCTCCATCGTAGATTCTTCCATCAGCCAATTTCCGCACCGCCGCTTCATCCATATCTCGGCCCTCCGCTACGACTTTGACAAAACGTCCATACATACTATCCACAAAAGCTTGTAAGACTTCTTTATCTTCTTTTGTTTGAGGACGAGAAGATGAGCCAATGTCTTTTAGAGCCCCACTCTTGATTGTAGCATCGGTGATTCCGAGTTTTTCCATCAAACCAGAATAATTCATACTGGAGATAATCACCCCAATCGAACCAGTCATCGTATCCTCCGTTGCAAAAATCCGATCAGAATTAGCTGCGATATAGTAGCCGCCGCTAGCCGCTTGGCTTTCCATTGATGCATAAATCGGAATTTTTTTATCTTTTTGAATTTCTTTCAAGGCACGAGTGACTTCTGCCGTCTCATAGACTGATCCGCCTGGTGAATTAATTTCCAACAGAATTCCTTTTATTGTTGAATCATTTTTGATCTTAGCTAATTGCTTCATAAAAGAACTGTGGTTATATCCTCCAGTTGAAAATAATCCACTTGTTCCATCGTCAATAATTGTACCCTCAACTACTAATTTGGCAATTTTCTCAGTACTTGAGCCAGCTTCTTCTGTTTTTTCCTGAGGTTCATCTGTCCCATATAATAACTCGTTCACTTGACTAAATTCTTTACTACGTTCATTTTTTCGGCTGATCGTCGACGATATCACTGAAAAAATCAATAAAACAACTGCAATAACGACCGCAACCCAACGTCTCTTATTCATTTTCTTCCTCCATTTTCGTTCTAATATAAGTTACGGATAATCAATACTTTTTCAGTCGGTCCTTCAGCATTCATTTTCTCCGCTTTCTCCAATAAAGAATATCCTCCGAAAAATTCATGAGTCAAAGGATCCTCGATTTGAAATGCTTGGGCTTCTTCAATGCTTAAAGCATCTGGATTGATTTCTTGGATGCTATCCCAACCGGTATCTAAAAAGATTTTTGTTTCGTCATTAATTTTTGGATCATCTGAAAGCTGCGCTAAAAATTTCCGCAGTCCACCGACTGTCAAGTTTTCTGGTTGATTCATCTTGTTTTCCTCCTTATACATTTTGTGAAAAATATGATCACAAAAATTGCCGTTCATCATCGGACTGATCCAGCGAACAAAAAAATAATATATTGCTACAATCGCCCAAAGAATGATACTTCTCTATTCTACATTATTCTCCTTACAGATGATACGCAGAAGCAATTTGTTTTTTTTCATCAATACTTTTCACGAATTACATATATACCAATTCATTTAAAATAAAAAATAGTTTGACTAAACGGAAAGTTTATATTATATTATTCATTGTTTCCGAGGTTAAAACAAAAAAATCTTAAATGTACCAATAAGATAGCGCCAGACCCTTTTTGGGTGACGAGGAAGAAGTTAATCGAATCATTCGGCGGGTGGCTTCAGGGTAGCTGTGCTCTACAGATCATTACAAAAACTTTATAAAAGAACAAAAAAATGATCAGACAGCTCGGAAACATATAATGACAGGAAAGTAGGAAGACATTATGTGTGGAATCGTAGGTATTGTAGGAAATGAGAATGCAGCAAGTATTTTAGTGGATGGATTAGAGAAACTTGAGTATCGTGGTTATGACTCAGCAGGTATTTTTGTAGCAGATCAGAGTGAAGATTTCTTGGTCAAATCACAAGGACGGATAAAAGAGCTAGCAGCAAAAATTGGTGATGATGTTCATGGAACAATCGGAATCGGTCATACACGTTGGGCCACTCATGGAGAACCAAGTGAAGAAAATGCTCATCCACATACTTCACAAAGTAAACGTTTTGTTTTAGTTCATAATGGTGTAATTGAAAATTATGATGATCTAAAACAGAAGTATTTGGCTAATGATAGTTTTTATGGTGAAACAGATACCGAAATCGCTGTTCATTTGGTGGAATACTTTGCTCAACAAGGACTATCAACCAAAGAGGCTTTTCGTAAAGCTTTAAAAGAAATCCATGGATCTTATGCTTTTGGATTGATCGACAAAAAAGACCGCGACACTATCTACGTCGGCAAGAATAAAAGCCCACTGTTAATTGGACTAGGCGATGGTTTTAATGTTATCTGTAGTGATGCGCTAGCAATGCTACAACAAACCAATCAGTTTGTTGAGATCAACGACGGTGAAATGGTTATTGTTACCAAAGATCATGTGGAAATTGAGGACAAAGAAGGCAATGAAATTCAACGTGCTCCTTATGAAGCAAAAATCGATCTTTCTGACATGGAAAAAGGAACATACCCTTACTACATGTTGAAAGAAATTGATGAACAGCCAGCAACGATGCGTCGGATCATCAGTGAATACACAGATGAAACAGGAACCGTCGTAATCGCAGAAGAGCTACTTAAAAGCCTATTGGAAAGCGATCGGATTTACATTGTTGCTTGCGGCACTAGTAATAACGCCGGCTGGGCAAGCAAGCAGATCATTGAAGGATTGGCGAATATTCCCGTAGAGATTCATTTATCAAGTGAGTTCGGCTACAATATGCCTTTACTTTCAGAAAAACCATTCTTTATCTATTTAACTCAAAGTGGCGAAACAGCTGATAGCCGTCAAGTGTTAGTGAAAACCAATGAATTAGGCTACCCTTCCCTAACAATTACAAACGTCGCTGGATCAACGTTATCTCGTGAAGCAAGCTACACAATGCTATTACATGCAGGACCTGAGATTGCTGTCGCTTCAACGAAAGCATACACAGCACAAATCGCTGCATTGACCGTTCTAGCTAAAGCGGTCGGCGAAGCTAAAAACATTGCTGCTGCAAAAGAATTTGATTTAACAAAAGAATTAGGAATAGCTGCCAACGCAATGGATGTGATGATTGCTGAAAAAGCGATGATCGAAGAAATTGCTGCAGAATATTTGGCCACAACTCGCAACGCTTTTTACATTGGTCGTTCAGAAGATTATTATGTCTCAATGGAAGTAGCCTTGAAATTAAAAGAAATCTCTTATATCCAGGCAGAAGGCTTTGCTGCAGGAGAATTAAAGCATGGTACCATTGCTCTAGTCGAGGAAGGCACGCCAGTTATAGGAATCATTACTGAAGCTGTGACAGCTCCTCACACTCGTGGAAATCTGCGAGAAGTAGAAAGTCGTGGCGCTCACACCTTAGTGATTGCTTCAGAAGAATTGAGTAAAGATGGCGACCAAATTATCTTACCAGTCGTTCATCAATTCTTGCGTCCACTTGTTTCTGTAATTCCTGGACAATTGATCGCTTACTATGCGACATTACTACGGGGTTACGATGTTGATAAGCCTCGTAACTTAGCAAAATCAGTAACAGTAGAATAAACAAAAAAGAAATCAGATAAAAAGACGTCCCAAACTCGTAATTTGAGTTCGGGACGTCTTTTGTCTACAGTCTGAAAGGTTGAGATTGATCTCAACCTTTTTTTAATACAAAAGGCCCAAT
>NZ_JCAFYN010000049.1:0-27550 GCF_059374735.1 Enterococcus sp. GPZ-007
TATCATATCAGGTTTTTAATTGAAAGTCAACAACTTTTATTTAAAAACTTTTTGATAAAAAAACAAGTTTGCTTTGTGTTTCGTTCAAGCGACTTTATAAAAATACCACAAGATTTATCATCCGTCAACAATTATCTTTAATTTTTTTCGAGATGTTTTTTTCTCTTGGGAACATTTAATAATATAGCAATCTTCAAGCTGCAATGCAACTCTTTTTTGCACTTTTTTTCAATCTTTTTTATTTTTCGAACGTTCATTTAAAACTCCAAAATAACGTTCGATTTTAAAACAAAAATAACGCTATCTTCATCTAAATCTATTCCGAACTTTCGCATAAAAAAACAGCCGAGTTCTACTCAGCTGTTTTTTCCTCCACCATTGGGATGACTATTCTAAAGATCGTACCCTTACCAACAGAACTTTCAACACTAATACTTCCCTTGTAGCTCTCTAAAAGTTTATGCGCAATCGATAATCCTAAACCATTTCCGCCTTTGGTTCGTGCACGAGCTTTGTCGACTCGATAGAAACGATTAAACACTTTATCGATATCTTCGTCCGGAATTCCTTCACCAAAGTCTTGGATCGCAATTTCGAATTTATTCAGGGTTGACGAAATAGAAAGATGAACTTCTTTTCGATCTGTCGAATATTTCACCGCATTATCCAAAATGATGATCATGATCTGTTCTAAGTGGTTACGATAAATCTTCAAAATTTTCTCGCCGTCCAGATCATCATCTAAGGTAAAAGTAAATTCTGGATAAAGTAGCTTAAAGTTATTGAATACTTGGTTCGTTACTTCTTTGGCTTTTGATGTTTCATTTCCATAATAAACATCCACCTGCTCCGCGCGAGACAGATCAAGCATTTCCTGTACGAGACTCTTCATGCGAACCAGTTCTTGCAGGCTGGCTTGAATTGACTCATCTAAGATTTCTGGATCATCTTTCCCCCATCGGTTCAACATATTCAAATGCCCCTCGATTACCGCAACCGGTGTTCTTAGTTCATGAGAAACATCTTCCACGAATTGTTCCTGCTGTTCGATATACATCCGAATACGATCAATCACATCGTTAAAGATGACTGCCAAGTCAGCCAGCTCATCATTCGTGGTGATCTCAGGTACATGGACCTCGGCCTGCGGGTCTTGTCGAATAATCTCCATCGTATCTCGCAGGATTTTGACAGGCTTCAGGAAGTAGGATGATAGCAAGAAGCCTAAAAAGCTACTCAAAAGTAATGAAACGATCTCTAATACGATCAATGTCAGCAATAGCTTACTGCGCATCTCGTAAAAGTCAGATAGTTCGTAAAAAACTTGAGCATAACCGATTTTCTCTCTGGTTGTCTTAGAATAGATTGGCTCTACTGATAAAAAACCGTTCTTTTCATCGACCGTAACAATCGTTGGCTCTTTATGTTTGGTTTGAACCAAAGGCTGATAATTTTTTTGTGTTTTGAATATCAGTTTCTTGTCCAAGTTATAGATATCTAATGACAGTTGACGCTGTCCTAGCTCTGAGATAAAGTCATCGATCCGCATCATGTTGCCTTCTAAGGTCATGTTTTGATCGTACATGGCGTTGTCTCGGGCATCCGTCTCAGTCAACGTTCGATAGGTATTAACCAATGTTAATTCCTCATCTGCATTCGCCAAGCGGGAAGTAACTTCAGAAATCGTGCGTTCAACGTTGTTTCTTTCTTTCGTCACAATCAGATTCACAGAGGATTTATAGGTAATCACCGCAAAGATCGTAAACACGACGAATATAAAGAAAGAACTTGTAAAGGCCCACTTGATGGTGAGTGAGGGCCCTTTCAGTTCTCTTTGTTTCTTGATCAATTTTCTCATGAGCGCATAACGTACCCAGTACCGCGGACAGTTTGGATATAGCTGTCTTCGCCTGGTACATCAATTTTATTACGCAGGTAACGAATGTATACATCGACTACGTTGGTTTCTACTTCTGTTTCGTAGCCCCATACTTTGTTAAGTAAAACATCACGGGCAAGAACCACGTTGACATTTTCCATAAGCGTCAATAATAATTCGTATTCACGTTTGGTTAATTCAATGATTTCATTTCCGCGACGCACGACACGGTTTTCTTTTTCGATCGTTAGGTCACGATAAGTAATCGTCGTTTGTTTAGCAACATTCTTATCGCCTTCAATATCAATTCGACGAAGCAAAGCACGCAGACGCGCAAGCAGTTCTTCAATCGCAAATGGTTTGACGATATAGTCGTCAGCACCATGATCTAAACCAGAAACGCGGTCAATCACAGAGTCACGGGCTGTCATCATGATGATCGGTGTATTCTTCACCTGACGAACACGACGGCAAACTTCCAGGCCGTTTAATTCAGGCAACATTAAGTCAAGTAAGATCGCATCCCAGTCACTTTCAAGAGCGGCTTCAAGTCCTGTTCTACCATTATAATGAACTTCTGTATCATAGCCTTCGTGTTTCAATTCTAGTTCGACAAAACGAGCTAGATTTTTCTCATCTTCAATGATCAGAATATTACTCATTTTTTTAGTTCCTTTCCTAGTTGAATTTCATTAAACCTCTATCATTATAGGGCTAAACCTGTCAAAAAGCTATAGTTAGTTATCGCTAATGTTATAAATAACCTTCGCTATTCTTCATGGTACCAGCTGTAGTGATAAATTCCTTCTTTGTCTGTACGTTCATAGGTATGAGCGCCGAAGTAATCACGTTGTGCTTGGATCAGGTTCGCTGGTAAGCGTTCAGCACGGTAAGAATCGTAATAAGTGATCGCAGATGAGAATGTTGGTACGGGAACACCTGCTTGAACAGCGATTGAAACCACTTCACGAACAGCTTGTTGATATTTGTCAGTAATTTCTTTGAAGTAATCATCAAGCATCAGATTTGCAAGATCGGCATCCTTTTCATAAGCGTCGGTGATCTTTTGCAAGAAACGAGCACGAATGATACAGCCGGCACGCCAGATTTTCGCGATATCGCCAAATGGTAAGTCCCAACCGAATTCTTTTGATGCAGCTCGTAATTCAGAGAAACCTTGAGCATAACTCATGATTTTGCTGAAGTATAATGCTTCACGGATTTTTTCGATCAATTCTTTTTTGTCACCATCGTATTTATAAGGAGCTGGTCCTGCAAGAACTTTGCTGGCAGCAACACGTTCGTCTTTATAGGCAGAGATGAAACGAGCAAAAACAGATTCAGTGATCAATGGCAGTGGTACACCTAAGTCCAATGCGCTTTGTGAAGTCCATTTACCTGTTCCTTTATTACCAGCGGCATCCTTGATTACATCCACGATAGCTTTATCGGTACCTTCGTCGTCCTTACGAGTCAGAATATCTGCTGTAATTTCGATCAGGTAGCTGTCTAATTCGCCTTTATTCCATTCAGCGAAGACGTCAGCCATTTCATCAACTGAAAGACCTAATAAGTTTTGCATCAAGTCATAGGATTCGGCGATCAACTGCATGTCCCCGTATTCGATTCCGTTGTGGACCATTTTCACATAGTGACCTGCTCCGTTTGCACCGATATAAGTCACACACGGTTCACCATCTTCAGCTTTAGCGGCGATTTGTTCAAAAATCGGAGCAACTAAGTCATACGCTTCTTTTTGTCCGCCAGGCATCATTGAAGGGCCTTCTAAGGCACCTTTCTCACCACCGGAAACACCCGTTCCGATGAAATTGATTCCTGAGTTGGCTAATTCCTCATTACGACGAATCGTATCTTTGAAGAAGGTATTGCCTCCATCGATCAGAATATCGCCTTTATCTAAATGTGGTAATAGTGATTGGATTGTAGCATCAGTTGCCGGTCCTGCTTGCACCATTAACATGATACGACGCGGTTTTTCAATTGAATCAACAAATTCCTCAATTGAAAATGTTGCTTTTAGGTTGCGCTCTGGATGTTCTGCAACCACCGCTTCTGTTTTTGATCCAGTCCGATTATACAAAGCCACCGAGTAGCCGCGGCTTTCAATATTCAAAGCTAGATTTTTCCCCATCACGGCCATGCCGACGACGCCGAATTGTTGTTTTGACATAGTTATCCTCCTAGTTCTTAATAATGACTAGTAAAGCCACCTCATACCAATAAAGAAGTGATTAGCACTTCTTTATAACTGCTGGCATACCCATTCCATCAATACACAGAACCTGCAAGCGGAACGGGAAACTGTCATCGTCTATTATATTACTCAATACGTTTCTCATTATATCCTAAGAAAGTGAGAATGGAAAATGAATAGTGTTTTTAATCCAAAAAGCGTTCATAATGCGAGACAATCCTTATAAAAATAGTAGAATTTTCGTAATTATGACAAAATTCAGCCTGATTCATTCCAAGAAAAAAACCTCGAGACTCCATGGTTAGTCTCAAGGTTTTGACTTTCTCTATTAAAAAGTGCTTATGCTTCTTCTTTAGACATAACATCTTTTCCATCATAGTAGCCGCAGTTGGCACATACGTGATGGCTCTTCTTCATTTCGCCACAGTTTGGACATTCGTTTAATCCTTTGATGGTTAATTTGTAGTGAGTACGACGTTTGTTCTTTTTAGCTTTTGATGTTTTTCTAGCTGGTACTGCCATTGGGTGTTACACCTCCTTATAAAATGAAGTATCATTTACTGATACATTTTATTCCAATCTTACTTGTCATCCTCAGATTCATTGAATAATTCAGATAATTTCGCAAGACGAGGATCAATTGCTTCAGCTGATTCCTCTTTTTTCTGCAAATATTCTTCCTCACTGACAACTTCCCAATCGTTTCCTTTTGGTAAATCAGCAGAAGCCAATTCCTCTTCAGTAAAGACTTGCAGCGGAATCGCTAATAAAATGTTATCTTCGATAGAATCGGTTAAGTCGATCGTATCATTGTCTAGGACAAGGATCTCTTCGTCTCTTTCTTCTTCCATTGAAGACCATTGCTCCCGTGTCATGAATACTTCGTCCACTGAAAGATCAAGCGGAAGATCAACTGGTTCCAAGGAGCGGGCTGAAGGAACAGTTACATTCGTTTTCAAACGATAATGTAAAATATATTCATTTTTTCCGACAGACAAAATACCTTCTACAGTAACCGGAGCTACCGCTAAAATCTCATTGTCTCGGGCTGTCAATGCCTCATTCACATCGATCGTTTCTGAAAAATTTAGTGCTTCTTCTTTGTAGCGGCGCAATTCGCCAATCGACCATTTCATTATTCATCACCTCTAAGCAACAATCGATATTATACAGGTGGAAAAAACCTTTGTCAATGAAATTTTCTTGACACCCTTAAAAGCTTTATGAGCTGGGTCAGCTTTTGAGCATTAAGACTAAAATTTATAAAAATCGTTTTTTCAGATTTATATAAATTTTCGCTTAATGTCGATAAAGCTAGCTCAGAAAGCTGGACATTACGAAAGGCTGGACGAACTCGGTCAGATTTTGAACACCAAGTAGGTACTGTTCCACAGCAGCTCAAAAACCATTCGCTGTGTCTCACAGCAATAAGACTAAAATAATTCTAAATCGGTTCTCAGATTTCGAATTATCTTCGCTTATTGCTGAAAAATCTAGTTCGAGAAGCCAGACAACTTAAAAGCTTTATGAGCTCGTCCAGCTTCTGAGCATTAAGATGAAAATTTCTATCTATTTTATGAGCTAGCTAACAAACGTGTATCGCAAATATACGGACAATGCTCCATCCCCTGTATTCCTCATAGAAAAGGACTGTGACATAAAATGCCGCAGTCCCCACATTTCCTTTTCAGAACAACAATCTAAACCTTAGATCGCAGTTGTTTGTCCACGGTACACGATACCACGACGAGGGTCAACAGTAACTAATTCGCCATCAACGACTGTTGAAGTAGCACCATCTGCACCAACGACTACTGGAATATCTTGAGCGATACCGACAACAGCAGCGTGTGAAGTCAATCCACCATCTTCAACGATCAAAGCAGCAGCTTTTTCGATTGCAGGCATGTAGTCTTTGTCTGTTGTAGGAACAACTAGGACCATACCATCTTTGGCTTTTTTGATTGCTTCTTCAGCATTTCTAGCAACTACTGCGTGAGCAACAACTGTTGATTCACCAATACCTTGAGCTTGTAATAATTTAGAACCGATCATTTGAACTTTCATAACGTTTGTCGTTCCACGTTCACCAACTGGTACACCAGCAGTGATCAAGATCAAGTCGCCTTCTTTAGCAAAACCTAGGTCAACAGCTTTTTGAGCTGCCAAGTCGAACATATCGTCAGTTGTTGTTGGTTTTTCAGCAACTGTTGGGTAAACACCCCAGTTAACCATCAAGCTGCGTTTTGTATGTTCGTCGAAGGTTACAGCCAAGATGTCTGCATCTGGACGGTATTTAGAGATCATACGAGCAGTGTGACCTGATTCAGTTGCGGCAACAATTGTTTTAACGCCTAAGTTTTTCGCAGCGCGAGCAACAGATAAACCGATTGTTTCAGTTACGTTTGATTTGTCAAATTCGTTGATTTGGAATGAACCTAATTCTGACAATGCAGCTTCAGCTTCCATATCGATACGAGCCATTGTGCCAACAGCTTCAACTGGGTATTTACCATTTGCAGATTCACCAGAAAGCATTGTAGCGTCAGTTCCGTCAAATACAGCGTTGGCAACGTCAGATGCTTCCGCACGTGTTGGACGTGGGTTTTCTTGCATTGATTCTAACATTTGAGTCGCTGTGATAACTGGTTTACCAGCGTAGTTACATTTTTTGATGATACGTTTTTGAACCATAGGTACAAGTTCAGGCGCGATTTCAACACCCATATCCCCACGAGCGATCATGATACCATCAGAAACTTTGATGATTTCGTCGATGTTATCGATACCTTCTTGTGATTCGATTTTAGGGAAGATATGCACGTGTGTCATATTTTTTTCTTCAAGGATTTCGCGAATGTCAAGAACGTCTTGTGCTTTACGTACAAAACTTGCAGCGATAAAGTTGATATCGTTATCTAGACCAAAGCGGATATCGTCTGCATCTTTTTCAGTGATACCAGGCAAGTTGATTGAGATACCAGGAGCATTCACACCTTTACGAGAACCTAGCATACCAGCATTTTTAACTAACATGATCAATTCACGGTTTGCTTCGTCTTTGTCGATGATTTCCATGTCGATCAAGCCATCATCGAATAAGATGTGTCCGCCGATATGAGCATCGTCGTATAGTCCTGGGTAAGTAACAGCGATCTTTTCTTTTGAACCTTTGTGTTCTGGGTCCATAGAGATACGAGTCTTGTCACCAACGTTGAATTCGATATAGCCAGCGCGGCCGTAATCTGCATCTGTTGTATCTTGAACAGTTGTACGGATTTCAGCACCTTTAGTATCTAAAAGGATACCAACATCTTTACCAGTTTTTTCGACAGCTTCACGAACCATGTTCATACGTGTAAGTTGTTCTTCGTGATCTCCGTGTGAGAAGTTGAAACGGAACACGTTAGCACCAGCTTCGATTAATTGAGAAATTGTTTCTACTGTGTTACTTGCTGGTCCTAATGTACTAACGATCTTCGTTTTTTTCATTACGTAATACGCTCCATTCTTGATTGTTTATAATATATAGCTTTTCACTAATATTAACGAGATTAAAATGAGATTTCGTGATTCAAATTGTATAGAGACAAGTCAGGTTTGTGTTTATTGTTTTCTAATGTATCAACGATATCTGCAGCAGTTACTTCGTTGTCTAGGATACCGATACATAATCCGCCTTTGCCTTCTAACAATAAATCAACGGCATATGAACCAAATTTGCTGGCTAATACACGGTCGCGAGCGCTTGGTGAACCGCCGCGGACAACGTGACCCAATACACTGACACGTGTATGGAAATCGCCATATTCAGCTAATTTATCAGCGAATTCATTTCCGCCCATTACGCCTTCAGCCAAGATGATCAAGCAATGTTTCTTCCCACGGTCACGGCCAGCTTGGATTTTCTTAGCAATACGTTCCATATCGAACTCATGTTCAGGGATAACGATTTCGTCAGCTCCACCGGCAACACCAGACCATAAAGCGATATCTCCAGCATTGCGTCCCATTACTTCGATAACAAACGTACGAACGTGTGAAGTCGCTGTATCACGGATACGGTCAACAGATTCCAAGACTGTATTGATCGCTGTATCAAAACCGACTGTGAAGTCCGTTCCTGGGATATCATTATCGATTGTTCCTGGAATACCGACAGCTGGGTAGCCATGTTTCGTCAAGGCCATCGCACCATGGTAAGATCCGTCACCACCGATGACTACTAATCCTTCAATACCGAATTTTTTCAATTGTTCGATCCCTTTTAATTGCCCTTCTTCAGTAGCAAATTCTGGGTAACGAGCTGAATATAGGAAAGTTCCGCCTCGTTGGATCTTGTCGCCGACATCAGCAACATCTAAACGACGAATATCTCCAGCAACTAGACCGGCAAAACCATAATTGATGCCATAAACTTCCATGCCTTCAAAAATCGCTTTACGAACGACGGCGCGAACCGCTGCGTTCATTCCGGGAGCGTCTCCTCCACTTGTTAAAATTCCAATGCGTTTCATTTTCTCACCTCATAAATATTCTCGAAAAAACATACATCGTTTAATTCATGGTACATTCTACCAAAAAACATCCCAAAAGTCTTGGGATGTCTATGGGAAAAGTTCGGATTTTGCAAAAAGTTTTTGAAAGTTACAAGAAATCATCTTATTACGACGTTTTGTTCCCCTAATATGTCACTTAAAGCATTTATGAGGGTGTCATTAACCCCCACCCAAAACTTTCTATCCAGCACAATCTTCCGGCGATTTTTTTCATAATAGATCACAACCGGAACTTTTCCTGGTGATAATTGAAGTCTTTCGGCAATTCCTTGCTGAATTTCGGGAGAATCTTTGTCAGTCTGCACACGCAGGAATAGTTTCTTATCACTGATGTCGTCCTCAGCGATTTGGGCAGAAATCATTTCTTCGACTAATAGCTGAATCGCTTGATCGTATTTGCTGCGTTCTACCTTGCCTTGAACAAGATAAACTTTTTCCAACTCAAGCTCATTACGCAGGCGGCGATAGGTTTGTGGAAAGACGGTTAAGGAAATCTCGCCACTTTGATCGTTTCCTGTCAGGAAAGCCATCTGTTCGCCTTTTTTTGTGCGTATCTCACGAACATCTTTTAAATAGAAGAGAATTTTTCCATGACTCCCGACAGACAGCTCGGTAATTGGCTGTAAATCCTTTTGTTTCAACAGTTTAGGATAATTTTCAGTCGGATGACCAGATACATACAGACCGAGGTATTGTTCTTCGTAATTCAAGCGCTCAGCCAGTGAAAAATCCTCCGATGGTCGCTCTTTGAGACTCATCACATCTAGTAACGACATACTGCCGCCACTGTACTGGACGTTTTGAATCTTACCTTCCAAACCATCAGCCAGCTCTCGTCGATTCGGATGAAGCTCATCAAAAGCGCCGATGAAAATTAACGGTGCGATGTATTCATTCTTCAGCCAGCGTGATTCGATCCGTAATAAGAATTGATCCAGCGATTTGAATGGTCCTTCCTCTTTGCGAGTCGTCAAAATGTCGCTGACGAAATCACGGCGCATTCCTTTGATCGCATCCAAACCAAAACGAATCAAGTCTTTTTCTACTAGAGTGAAACTATAGCTGCTGCGATTAATATCTGGTGCTAGTAATTTCACACCTGCTCGATCTGCTTCGGCAATATATTCCCGCAGTTTCTTCGGATCATTTCGTACCGATTGCATCAGTGCCGTGTAAAAAGCGCCAGGATAATGAACCTTCATATACGCCATCTGATAGCCAACGAAGCTGTAAGCTACTGAGTGAGATCGGTTGAACCCATAGTTGGCAAAGCGTTCGATGTAATCGTACACTTCTTCAGCACTTTTTTGACTATGTCCTCGGCCGATGGCGCCACCGACAAAATGACGTCTTTCTTCATCTAATAACTCTTTTTTCTTTTTGCTGACAGCCCGCCGCAATATATCGGCTTCACCTAAGCTGAAGCCAGCCATCTGAGCGGCCACCTGCATGATCTGTTCTTGATAAACGATGAAGCCATAGGTCGGCGCCAGAATTTCCTGAACGGAACTATCTGGATAGCTAACTTGCTCCTTGCCGCTTTTCCGAGCGATAAACTGATCGATGATTTGCATCGGACCTGGACGATATAAAGCATTGACCGCGACAATATCTTCAAAAGAGTCTGGATGAAGATTGCGCAGAACTTTACGGATACCAGCGGATTCAAATTGAAAGACACCACTCGTTTCACCACGCTGGAACAAAGCGAGTACTTCTGGATCATCTAGCGGAATATTTTTCAGATCTATTTCTTCATGATACACTCGGCGAATATTTTGCTGCGCATTATCAATAATTGAAAGATTACGCAACCCCAAGAAGTCCATCTTTAGCAGACCGATGGCTTCCACGTCAGACATGGTGAATTGCGTTAGTAAAATATCTTCAGAGCCGTTTTGCAGCGGAACGACTTCGATCAAGTTCACATCACTAATCACGACACCGCCTGCATGAGTGGAGACATGCCGCGGCAAACCTTCCAAGGCCAACGCTGTTTGGAATAGTAGATTGCTGCGTTCATCATGTGCGACCAATCGTTTCAAGGGTTCTGATTTATCATAGGCTTCACGCAAGGTAATCTTTAATTGATTCGGAATTGCTTTCGACCAACGATTCGCTTCACTTTGGGATAAGCCGAAGACACGACCGACATCTCGTAAGACCATTTTCGCCGCCATCGTTCCAAAAGTCGCGATCTGTGAAACATGGAAATGTCCATACTTCTCATGGACATAATGCAAAACTTGGTTCCGGCGATTGTCAGGAATATCCAGATCAATATCGGGCATGCTATTTCGTTCAGGATTCAAGAACCGTTCAAACAAAAGATTGTATTTGATTGGATCCACATCCGTGATGCTCAACACGTAGGCAACCAATGATCCTGCTGCCGAACCACGACCAGCACCAGAAACGATCTTGCTGCGATGTACATAATCCATCACGTCCCAGACGATCAAGAAATAATCATCAAACCCCATGTTATGGATGATCCCTAGCTCACGAGTCAATCGTTGCCGATATTCCTCAGTCACATCGCTGATCCGCTCCGGTAATTTCTGCCAGCACAGCTCTTGCAGATAAGCATCCGCCGTCTGCTGCGTAGGCACTGGATAATGGGGCAATAGTTTTTGATGCAAAGGCAGATCAAATTGACAAACTTCAACCAGCTTTTGAGCATTCACTAATGCCTCTTCATTATTATCAAAACCGTCAACCAACTCCTGCATGCCAACTAGATAATTCGCCCCCAGCTGATTGCTCAATTCTTCCCGCGGCAGTTGCGTGCCGTTTTGGATATGATCCATGACTTTGATCGCAAAAGCCTGAGTTGATTCCAGATATGCCACTTCATGAATAGCTAGTTGCGGCATATTTTCCGGTAACAGCGATACTTTTGTCGCGGGAGTGATGCCTAAGTAAAATTCGCCATTGATGAATTCCGCAATCTGAGAAAGGACGCCCTCGCTAGGATCATATAAACGATTTACTGGTAAAACGGTGATTAGATTTTCTCCATTGATTTTGTATTCTGTTAAAGTCAGCGGCTTTTCCGCCATCATGCGAGTACTGGATAACCGCATCAATTCTTGATATCCAGCAACATTTTTCGCATAGAATAGGATACGCTCGGCAGATTCCTCAAAATAAAAATCCAACTCTAAGCCAATGATCCCAATCATCTGATACTTCTTACAAGCTTGGAAAAATTCCACCGCGCCATACAACACATTCTCATCAGTGATCGCTATTGCGGAATAGCCACGAGCCTTCGCGGATTTCACATACTCATTGATCGTTAAGGTGCTTCTTAATAGTGAATAGGAAGTTTTCGTATAAAGTTGTGGGATTTGCATGATTTCCTCCTATTTAAATGTATTTATTTTTTCTATTATTCTATCGAGCCAGCTAGTAAGTATAGCATGAATATTCTACAGCTAAAACTCGATTGCTGCTCACTTACTGTCTATTTTATATTTTCCACTTATTTTCACAGGACTTTTCTTTACATTTTCAAAAAAAATGCTAAACTGAACCTAGATAATCTTGCGAAAAGAGGTGCTCTTGATGAAATATCTAGTTACACTATTTTGGGCTTTCGCAATTGGACAAGCCGTTTGTTATCTAGGCGGTGCCTTGCAAAGTGGTTCTTATAACTTCGAATTATCTACGATCATTTCGCTTATTGTTGGAGTTATTGCACTTATTGCTGTGCATTTTGTTTCACCAAAAAAAGCCGAAGCATAGACAAAACCAGTTACTTTATTGTAACTGGTTTTTTGTTTATTTCAAATCAATTCTATTTTTCTCGTCAAAATATATTCTACCTGACTGAACTTTTCAAAGGACCGCCCAAAATCGTTTAGCTCACTTTTTTTCATTCATTTTTAGTAACTCCGTGAAATTGAATTCCCCTCCTTTGATGAAAATCGTAAACCTGGCATATTTAGTTCTTAAACGATTATAGAACAAAAAGAAAGGCTGTCCGCCTGGGCAGTCTTTCTTTTATAGTTTTAACTAAACAACTAGATATTCGTTTTTGACCAGCTTCTTCGCTGAGAAGCAGTTGAATGATACTTTTTGATACTATCAGTATCGTCTAAAATAATAATTTTCTCTTTGATCGGACCAGCTGGCGCTTCTTGAACTTTTTCTACCAACTCATTATAACTATTATTCGAGATATTTACGGAAGCATGAAAATCGCTGTGTTCTTCTGCTACAATCCGGACAGCTCTACTAGAGATTTCATCCTTTTTCTTCGTCCAGTAGTAGCCTCCTAAAATAGAGTGAACCTCGTCCGCACTGTAACAAGTCAGGCTATCTTCTTCCAACATTCGCATAACATTGATATAAACCGCTTTTTGATTAGTCAGAAAAATGAACTTCGCATCACTGGCTCCAAACAGATCCCATAGTTGCAAGGATACGGGACTTTTCACATGCGTAGCGGCCCAAATATTTACGCTCTTTTCGTGTCCACACCAAAAAATCTGATCCTCATTTTCAAATAAAGGAGCGATCTTCGTCACTAGATTTTCCATTAAAAAATTCGTTTTCTCAGAAGTTTCCTCTTCATCTTCGCGGAAGTAACACGTCTTCAATTCTTGCAAAATAATTTCTTCATTCAACATGGGTACCCCTCCCTGTTCCCCTAACACTTCTGCATAATCCTTTAAAATACGTTCCCTTCACTTAGATTATGCAACAACTCGAGTGTTAGTACAGCCCAAAATATATATAATTTTTAAGTGAAATAAAGTACAACGGCGTTTAAACCAAGCAAGATAATTATTAGCAAAGAATTCTTTCTCGTCAAGTTATTTGTTAATTTACTGAACATTTAAAGATTTCTTATTAATTTACAATTAATAACTGCTCGCTCCTACTCACTTAAATCTTCGTCTTCGTCACCAGCAGCTTTCTGAAATTAAACAAGCTCAAAATGATGTTTCCAAACACACAGGCGCTGGTTACAAGGAACACTGCCGGATACCCCATTGAATGAGCGACGGTTGAACCAAGCATTGGTCCAATCACCTGCCCGAAATTGTTGAACATTTGATTGTAGCTGAAGATACGACTGACTCCTTCCGGCGGACTTATCTTACTGATGAGTGTATTAATGGAAGGCATTAGTGCTCCAGTCGAAAATCCCAAGAAGAAACGCAGTACACCCAACTGAAACGGCGTTTTTACAAAGGCCATCGGAATGAAGCAAAACAGTGACAGGACTAAACCAGCTAATAGAACTTTATGATTTCCAATCTTATCACCAACTCTTCCCAACGTTGGTGAAGAAGCCACCGCCGAGACACCTGCAACTGAAACAATGAACCCGCTGATGACCAGAGCATTGCTGCTGGATCCGCTAAGGTCCCGAATGTATAGGGTCAATATCGGACTGATACTGGTTGCGCCGACTTGTAAAATTAAAGAACTGATAAATAAGCCAATCAGAATGGGCATGTAGTTGATCCGCTTGCGCAGCTCGGTTGTGCTGATGACATCTCCCTTTTCGATCGGTTCGAACTCTTCCTTCACCATAAAAATCGTTAAGACAGTCACCAATAATAGAATAATTCCCGTAATAATAAAAACATTTCGCAAACCAAACCATTGAGCCAGCAGCCCGCCAAGCAATGGACCGATCAAGTTACCGGCAACACCGCCTGTCGCAAGAGTTCCTAATGCCCAGCCGCTTCGTTGTCGCGGCACCTGGGAAGCAATCATCGCCGTCGCGTTCGGCGCATAACCTGAAAGTACCCCCGTCATAAAACGCATGATCAATAACCAATATACATTTGAGACAAAGGCCAATGACCCCATCGTGATCGTCATGCCGGCAGCCGCTCGGACCATCATTAGTCGTCTGCCTTTCCGATCGGCTAAGTTGCCCCAGATCGGAGCGACGATCGCCGCCGCAAAAGCCGTAACTGAGATTGCCAGACCTGAAAATAATTCGACTTGATTCTTAGGTGTTCCCAACTGTTCAATATAGACTGGTAAAAAGGGCATTACCAAACTGAAGCTGGCACCAGTAAAAAAACACCCAATCCATGAAATCAACAGATTCCGCCGCCAATTAATCTTCATTTTTTTGAATCCCCTTTCTCGTCCTATTTTATTTCTATACTATAGCAGAATCCACTCAAAAAGGCGTTTTTCTTCCCTCAACGATTTTGAAAATTTTCTAATAGTTTGATCTTTTTAAAGTGCTTCGGTTGCGTTTTCCAACAGATGTGCTAGACTGAAACAAATTGAAATGAGGATGTCATTTCTGCTTTCTGCCTATACAGGAGTAGCAGAATGTTATAAGTTCTGAGAATCCAATAATACAAAGTAGGAGTTTTTATGAAAAAATTGATCGCTATTGATTTAGATGGAACGACGCTAAATCAAGATTCTAAAATTACTGATAAAACCGCAAAAACTCTGCGCCGTGCGATTGAAGATGGTCACTCTGTGGTGATTGCAACCGGTCGTCCATATCGCATGAGTAAAAACTTTTATCAAGAATTACAGTTAACAATGCCAATGATTAACTTTAATGGCGCCCTTGTTCACATGCCCGGAAAAAAATGGGATGGGGAGCAAGAAACGTCTGTTAATCGGAAGATCGTCTTTGATATGATGGCAGAAAAGAAAAACCTAAAACTAGATTTCATCGCCGCGGAGAACCGCGAGACCTTCTTTATCGATGACTTGAATTTCTTTGACCAGCATTTCTTTGCCAGCGACTTTGCGACAAATGATAATCTGCTGACCGTCAATACCCTACGCACTAACCCCACTTCAGTTCTATTACGCAGCCAGCCGGAAAATGTCGGCAGTGTTTCTGAAGAATTGAAGCAGCAATTCGGACATGAAGTCGAGGTCAATACTTGGGGCGGACCAAACCCGGTACTGGAAGTCGTTGCTAAGGGGATTCAAAAAGCCCATGGTTTGAAACGGGTCATTGATAATTTTGGTTTGAAGCAGGAAGATATCATCGCATTCGGTGACGAGCACAATGATGTAGACATGCTAAAATTTGCCGGTTGGGGAGTTTCGATGGTAAACGGAACAGATCAATTGAAGTCTGTTGCCGATGATATCACTGAAAAACCAAACAGCGAAGACGGTATGGCTGAATACTTAGCTAAATATTTAGATTTATAAGAAAAAACTGAGGTAGGAGAATCACGTGATTCTTCTACCTCAGTTTATTTTATTTCTCAAATAGTTCGATCGCCTTTTCCGCAAAACGTTGACCAAAAATTTTAAAGGTGTCTTTGGCTTCCTCATAATGATTCCCTACTGCATCCAAAGCCACCGGACCATGATGGATGAAAGATTGACCAAAGGCGGAACCGCTGGAATACACCAACATCCCTCTAACCAGCAGCATTCCCAGTATCGAAAGTATCGCACTGTCGCTGCCGCCCTGTGCGTAATGTGCCGTCGCAAAACATCCGCCCAATTTACCAGCAAAAGATACAGGATAGCTATCCTCCATCAACCATTGATTCATGCGCCAGGCGCTAGTTGCCATATGCGTCGGTGTACCAAATACGATCCCGTCACAGGCTGATAAATAATCCTGATCGATCGCCTCCTCCACGGAAAATAGTCTAACTTCGCCGCCAGCCTCCCGCATACCTTCCGCAATAATCTCCGCCATCTCTTTCGTCTGCCCTGTCTTGCTGTAGTAAATGATCGCTATCTTCACACAAACCGCTCCTTTTACTCTTTTCTTTGATAGTACTCCTTTGATACCGGCATTTTCAATATGAAATACTGTCAACCATAAATGAGACTTGCTTAAAAAATTCCCCGTATTTTTTTTCAAACAAAAAGGGAATTGATTCCTTCACGAACCAACTCCCTTTTTTGCGTAACTCAGATGCTGCACTATTTCACTACTGTATATTCATCAATCGTTTTACCATCTTTATCCTTCAACACGAGCCAGCCATTGGTCCCGGCATAATAAAGAAAGATACCAACCTCATTCACGCTTTTTAATACGATATCTTCCGTTGTCGTGAAATTTGAGATTTTATCTGCATAATCGGCACGCAGTTTCTCAGTTAAACGCGCACTAAACCCCACTGAACCATCCTTGTTCAAGGGCATTTCCTGCTTCAGCTTAGCGCCAGCCTTCAACACCATCTCATTGCGTTTTTGCCAAACGACTTCTCCTGTTGAATCGTTGTAATCAATATAAAATGGAATCTCGCTGACTTTCTTATTCCAACGATGCTGAGCCTTAGCGGGTTTCTTTTTGACCTTCTCATTCTCATAACCAAACGTCGCTAGAATTTCAAACAATTCTTTTTGATACTTCGCTGCGACCGGAAAATGATTAGCCGCAATCTTTTGCATCTCAAATAAACCCGTCGTCTTCAACGCGTTGCCTTGCCAAACATCAAGCATTTGTTGAGCGAGATCCTTTGCCTCGATATCCCACGGAACGCTGATCGTCACCAGATTATCCGCAGCCTTCAAGGTGTTTTTATCGATTTTCTGACCGTAGTCAACCGCCAGTGCTTCACGCCCTTTGAAGTACACCAGTATCACATCATTTTTTAAAGTCGGCGCCGCTTTCAGGTCGCGATAAATCATTATTTTTCTCTGCTCATCAAATTGGACCTTCGTATTATCCTGATCTATTTCAACCGCTAGTATAATCATCGAATCTCCCTCAAATCTTTTTTCTTTTAGAGTATTAAAAAAGTTTGAATGAGTCGAATATTCTGTCTCGAGAATCAAAACAAATTTGGAAGAAATATCCTGTTGAAGAGGTCAATCGAATCCAGACACGCTCCTGATAACCGGTTCTTTGAGTATTCTCCGCTCCACCTCATCCCCATACTGGCTCTGAGATAAGACTGAATCAGCTTTTTACTCACGTTTTCGAACGCGTTCGAGCAGCCTTTTTCGCCTTTTCATCGGTTTTATTGGTGGTGATTCTTTGTTTGAGGTCATTACGGTCTCTAGCTCCGGTTCGTCTTCCTGTAATTTTGCGGTAATGATTAGCTTTGCCGGGATAGCTTGATAATCCGCTTCGATAGTTTCCAAAGCACTTCCCGCTGGCAAACAAGTATTTAATAGTAAAAATACCTGGTTTTCACTAATATCACACGAATTGATTCCCATCGGTAATTCAATCGTTTGGATCAACCAACCGGACTGTGAATAATCATTGGTAATATTCAAGTCTTCGGGAATACGAATATTTTCTACTGCTTCAATTTTCGCTATATGTTTAACAGGCTCTTGCACCTGAGTAAAGGGTTCTGCTTTTGGTTGGACCGATTCTTTTACTGATTCTGCTGCTGCCGGTTCTGTATCGGTTTCCTTCTTTTTGTCGAAAATTTCTTTTTCTCGCTTTTCGATCACCGTCGCATGGCGGACTTCATCAAATAGGCTGACATCGTTCTTATCGAAAATGCTTAACTTGGTCAATTTTGACATTGCGGCTCTAATTTCGTCCGCGTTTTTTGTCGGATCAAAATCTTTGAAGCGCAGATGATGAGATCTGCCATCGCTTCTGCCGAATTCGGCATCAAGTGCCAGTGCCGATGGTGTGACTTTCATAGAATCCCTTCCTTTCTTTCGTTTTTTTCCCTATTCAACTCACTGAAGCGAGCCAGCCAACCCTGCCAATGGTGCCTCGATAAATTGGGTAAACAAGCCCTTCAGCTTTTCGGTAATCGCTGTATAGGTTTTCGCTGGAAACAGCTTGATTTGTAATAAACGCCATTCTTTCTTCTCGAAATACTCCGCGAAATACATGTAAAGCTCCCGCAACACGGCGGAAGATCGTGTATGCATAAAGATGTGCTTTACCAATTCTGGCAGCATAAAAGAAAAATCCTTTTCGCATAGTTCATCTCGCACCTGAAGCGCTACCAATAATTCGATCGCGCCATTGCCGTCATTCGTGTCATGATAATAGTGATTGATGCGTTTTTCTAAGTTTTTGCGTGTCAGACTGAAGAGCTGCCGTTCACTTAATCCATATTCTTTCATCTCTTTTTCTCCTATTCTGATTGATATTCTACTTTTCTCGTTTGATCCAAAAATTATAGATGATGGCCAGTCACCACATGGACCTTTATTTGCGCTTTCTAACTTTACAAAAATAACATACGCTTTTTGGCGAGCCTTTTCCAGTTCAGAAATTTAATATCCGTTTAAGTTATAGAATAATTCTTATATAATAAGAGATATCCCAATAAACGCCGATCTATCAATATCTAAATAGATAAAATTTACAATTTTTACTCATAAAAAAGAATCCTTCGCTTATTCGGCAAAGGATTCCTGAATTATTCAATAATCTTTTTCACTTTAAAAGCTTCCGTTTTTTCTGAAGGCTCTTCCTGATCCGCTAAGTCAAACAAGATGAGCGAATCTTTTCCTTCACCTTCCACAATTACTAATTTCCCTAGTGGATCACGATTGTCTTTGACAATCTGCGCTTCCTTCATAAGCTCTTTCGGGTCGCGCTTAGCGGCGATCGCATTGCCTAAGTTAAAGAATACAGTCTCTTCCATATTTATCCACTCCTCATGCCATTTTGTCTTTCAAGTATAGCAGAAATGAATAAAAACGTATAACAAGGGAGATCAGTCTGAGGAGAAATTAATCACATCTAGGCTTCTTTCAGATTGCTTAAAGTTATCCATTCCAAATTGAACTGATCTCCTTATTAGTCCCCAGTTCGATCCGTTGCATAGCATCGGTCGAATTATCAACAGCTAACACCATTTGATTGTCTTCATTCTCACAACAAACACGAAAAATTTCTTTTCTTTTTTTTATTCCCACGCGTTGACGGCATTTTCAAAAATATTGCCAAAAATGATACAAAGCTGAGAATCTGGGATCGTCAACTGCTGGGGAAGCCCCAAAACCGTCGAAGATTTTATCCATACTACTCTGATTATCTCTGTTCCCGTTAATTTTTACCCTCCATGAATCATCAAATTTTTCTTTATAAACTTTTTTCTCCACACTTTACAAACGGAAAGCTTTATTTCGATAGGCTTTATCAATGTAAAGTCTATACGTTATTTACTTTACTTTTATTGCGGATATGATGAATTATCTGTTCTCTCTTTTCCTTTCCAGCTGTATTAATTTTTATCTTTTTAAGATTTGAAAAATGTTGATAAGGTTATACGAATCTATTTATGATATCTTTCTCTTAAGGAGAGGTACTTTATTTAATGGCTCCTCATTTCAATATCAGCTGTAAAAGTGGAAGGAGGAAATTTTCAATGTCTAAAACGGGAGCCTCAGAAAGATTTTTGATAGAAAAGCTGATGGAGTTTGCAGAAGAACACGGGCGGACACCAACTGCGATAGAATTCGGTTATTCAGATTCAATAAAAAAACTATTTGGATCATATAAAGCGTTTCTCCAGAGCCAAGGATTCGCTGAGAGAATTGGTGAAAATGAGTTAGCGGAAAAGCTTCATGCCTTTGTAGAAGCCAATGGTCGCGTACCGAGAATGACTGAGTTAGAAGATGGGTACTTTATCTATAAGTATTACCGTACGTTCTTTGAGTTTATCCGGGCCTATGGCTATGAAAAGCTGTATCTCAGAACATATGGTAAGAATTCAAAAAAAAGTTCATCAACAACAATGGAAGATCGCTTCACAAAAATTGCCCTAGTCGATAAGCTAAGTACATTTGTAAAAAAAAATGGACGAACACCGACATTGGCCGAGTTTGGACATACGAATCTGATCTATAAGTATTACGGGTCCTATTTCGAATTTATCAGAGCTTCTGGTTATGAAGATTTGTATCTCGATTCGCAAACTCCTAAAAAGAAAAATCCGTCAGTGGTAGAATTTGAAAAATCTTTCGCACGGACCATCTTGATCAACCGATTTCATTCTTTCGTGGAAGAACAGGATCGAGTACCCTCTGCTACTGAATTAGGCCACTTTGATCAAGTAAAAGAATACTTTGGCTCCTATAATGAGTTTGTACGAAGCCAAGGATTTTCAAGCGACTCGCTGGAGAACGACAAGCACCTCACAAAGAATGACTTAGCTAGAAAGTTAAAAACCTTCATTTTGATCAATGAGCATGTCCCAAATAGCCTAGAATTCGGATATGAAGAGCAAATCAAAAATTTGTTTGGAACCTTCGATTCATTCCTTAGAGAAAATGGTCAGGAGCCATTTCAAACAAAGAACTAAGTCTAGTTGATGGGCAGGCGAGGCGATTAGCCAAGAATCAGCCTTTCCCCAATAATATTTTTCGATTTTCATCAGTAACTTCTTAAAGATCAGCCTTGCTGGTCTTTTTTAGTGATGATTTTATTTCAGTACTCGTCACCTCCTTTCTCAAATATTTTTTCCTCATCAAAATTTGAAAAAACTTGATAACGTCTTTCAGATTCATCTATGTTATCGTTCTCTCAAACGGAAAATAAATCGATACAAGGTTTATTCGTCTACTAAAACAATGAAAAATAAGTTCAAATAAATGAGGTGGAAATTAACGATGACCACAAGAGTCACTGAGGAGTTCTTGATAGAAAAGCTTAAGAAATTTGTAGAAGAACATGGACGAACACCCTTGCTTAAAGAGTTTGGCCATTCTGGAAACATCCATAGATTTTTCAGAACCTATACAAATTTCCTCGAAAGTCAGGGCTTCGACAAGAAAAGAACGATTAAGAACAAAGATGAATTAGTGAAGGAGCTCCACGCTTTTGTGAAAGCAAATAATCGTATGCCAAAAGCAAGCGAGTTTGGACATTTTTCGCTCGTTCGCCGCTATTATGGTTCTTCCTATGAGTTTTTTAAAGCGAATGGGTATGAACCACTGCTTCATGACAACCAAATGTCTAGTCAAAAAAGCGAAGAACTAGAGAAACCAAATGATCCTGTTTTAATCGAATCATTGATAAGCAAATTGGCTGCCTATGTAGAAGAACACGGACGTACACCTACTGCAAAAGAAATGGGACATGAAAGGCAAATAAAAAAACTATTTGGATCATTTAGTGCGTTTATTCATAGTCAGGGCTTTGCTACTCGCAGGGGGATCACCAAAAGTAAACTGGAACAAAAATTTGGAACCTTTGTCGAGGTAAACGGACGGATTCCAACGAGTGTTGAACTCGGACACCGGTCTGCCGTTCAACGATTATATGGCAATTATCCAGCCTTTTTAAAGGCAAACGGCTACGAACGAGAATATCAGCTGAAGGCCAGAAAAAATTATGTCTCAAAAGAATTCTTGATTAGTAAATTAATTACGTTTGTTGAGGAGCATGGACAAACGCCCACTGCCACAGAGATGGGATATAAAAAATCGATAATAAACTATTTTGGATCCTATACTGCGTTTATTCGTAGTCAAGGCTTTACTACTTGCAGGGGAATCACTAAAAGTAAACTAGAACAAAAATACAAAACCTTTTTTGAAGCAAATGGGCGAAAGCCGACGATCGCGGAGTTCGGACATTACGCTGCCATTCAACGACTATATGGCAATTATTCAGAATTTTTAAAAGCAAATGGCTATGTCAAACCAGAAAAGAAGAAGAAAAAGACACCATCAGCTCCGAAACCTGTTATCACATCCACCTTCTTAAAAGAGGAGCTAAACAAATTTGTGGACGAAAACGGACGAATCCCTACTTCTAAAGAACTTGGCTATAGCGATTTTATAGCTCAAAAATTTGCCTCATATACCGCATTGCTTCACAGCCAAGGATACAAGTTACCAAGTGAGCAGCTGTCAAAAGAGGAACTGCAAAACAAATTACGAACATATGTCAAAATAACTGAGGAACTACCAAAATACGATGAGTTCGGGTATCACACGTCCATCAAAAAACTATTTGGATCGTTTGAAGCATTTGTTCAAGCAACTGGCTATGAACCATAACCTCACCGCCTCAGCTCAACTACAAGTTTAGATTGATCTCAAAAAATACTAATAGTTGCGGCTGTCTTCATAGAGACATTGTCCACTAAAAAAGATTTGGTCGAAAATACAAGCCTTGATTCTACTCAGGGAGAAGTAACGAAAGCAAGCTAAACAGATGGATGCGGTGTCGTGTAAAAAAGGAAAGAAATTAATCACTATTCAAAGTAAATGTTTTTTTCTAAGAAATTTCGATAATCTGGAAGATGCTGCAGCTGCCCGCAAAGCCTCCGAAGAGAAATGTTTCGCTCCAATCTTAGAAAAGTACAATGATTAGCTTCATAAAGACTAATAAATTCTCTTTTTCCTGTCGCTTAAGCTTCAATTAAGTTTCATCCGTTATATTCTATTCAACCCTAACAAATCTTTTCATTTTGCCAGTTGCAAACGTAACTGGAACTCCTTTCGCATTACC
This sequence comes from Enterococcus sp. GPZ-007, assembly GCF_059374735.1. NCBI lineage: Bacteria > Bacillati > Bacillota > Bacilli > Lactobacillales > Enterococcaceae > Enterococcus > Enterococcus sp. GPZ-007. The sequence continues at coordinate 23,019 of NZ_JCAFYN010000049.1, forward strand.
GAGTGCAAAGGAAAACAAAATAGAGCTGGAAGCATCGACACAGAGTAATCTGCATCAATGCTTCCAGCTCTATTTTTCGATAAGGAAGGTACGGGTTTAAATGTAGAGTTTCATCACCTTGCCCATGCCTTCAATGATTACTGATTTAAAGCTATTTCAACAAAACACTTTCTTACCATTTCAACTCATTTCAAATTAATGCAGTGGAAATGCAGTACAAAATTTCTCATCTAGCGTGGGGCGATTTTTTTATCTTATTTCTTTAGTATTTCAAGTTTTTCAAGAACTTTATCAAGTTTTTTACCCATAATTTCTAAAGTCAATTCTTTACCTGTTTTTTCTCTGATTTTATTGATAGCCTCATCCTCAACTAAACTATTGTGGTCAATAAAATAAAGTTCCTCGCCGTCCTTCATTATATAGTTTGAGCTTGTTTCATTCTTGCTGTCATAAACAACAATGAAACTTTCCCCTTCAGAAATTTCACTATACTTTATTTCCTGATCTTCATGAAAATCATCCTTGAATCTTGCAATAATTACTTCATCTTCGATTAAGTTACACAAGTACACTGCTTTAATTGCACCTGTGGAATACTTATATATTAACTTTTTTTGCTCTTTCTCATCAACGATTTCATAAAATGTTTCAAATTTTACCTGCTCCAATTTACTAGTATATTCCAAAGTCATATAAATACCCAAAATTGAGACACTGAGCGAGATAATCGCCGTTAAAATAATATTTGCAGACCATTTAAAAAAAGAAAACATTATGCCTCCTTAAAAAATTATTTACATTCTAAATTACACAGCGATCAAGGCAACAAACTTTTTCGATGCCTTATCGATTTTTCTATTTCAACTGTATTACTGTTATAGCATATAAAATCGCTCAAACTCGCAATCCTTTTTACAGATTACAAATGCAAAAAAATCTCATCTAATGTGGAGTGGACGGTTTTATAATTGATTGCTTATCCCATTTTCTACATATACAGCTGGGGTTTCGTCATCCAAAAACACCCTTATTGGCATTGACTTCCAAAACTCATTTATTGCCTCGCTATACATATAGAATTCATCAGTTCCTATATTTAGAGCTTCGCTATCTAAATAAATTGAGTCCCAAATAGTTAATCTATCATTTCCTTCGTCGTTAGGCAGATATGATTCGAATTTAAAAAAATCAGGTCTAATTTTTCTTAATTCCTCCGCTGAACGTCCTTCACCATGCTTTAACACATTAACCAACAACCTTAACTCTTCAATTTTTGAAAGCCCCTCAATTTTACTTTCATCGATATTAGCTTTTAAAACTTTCATGACGTCAGAATAGCTTAAGCTTTTTTCAAATGTAAAATAGTTTTTCAGCTCCTTAGTCACAAAGGATATTAATTCGTTTTCCCACGTTTGGCAAAGTAATGCCAAAAAATTGTATTTATGCATTGATACAGCATGATTTAAAATATCTGCTGCATCAGAAAGTCTACCCTCGAAAAAATCGGCGAAATCAGAAGGATCGGTATCCGGACCACTTGGAATACTTGAAATTTCTGTCTCGACTTCTTTCTCATATTTTTTCCATAAAGCATCTTTATCAATTTGGGTGTCTTCAAATATTTTCTTTACTCGATAATTATTCCATATAAATTTTTTCACTTGATACGGCCAAAAATAGATATGTGGCAACATAAAAAAACTCCTTTTATTTTTAGTATACCAAAAAAGCCCATCGGTTGATGGACTTCTTGAAGCAGTCATTTTTCGCGGTCATCTGTTCTCTTTATAGAGTAACGTTTCTTTTTACATTTATGTGGAATGTCCGTTTATGATTTTGCATATTATAATACTCATAAAGTCGACTTATAGTTTCAAAAAGAAAAAGGCAAAGAATATTTTTAGATAATTTAGGATCCATTAGTGGTCTTAAAAGAGCTACTTTTTCGTTTTCCTTATCCACTTGAATATATTCACTTGCATTAGCTGAATGAGTCTCTCTTGAAAAAATTCGATATACCATAAAATAAGTGGTGTGTTCATCAACCTTTCTACATAACTCCTCGAAGTTATTTGTTTTTCCGTCAAAATCATACCATTTTCTCGGTTTCCCTTCATAGTTGAAACAACTGAGATACTGTTCATTGGTCTTTCGAATATATTCGGGATTTGAAAAATCAGTATTACTTTCTCTTATTTCATCCTTTGATTGACCTAAAAAATCTCTCGCCGCTCTAGATTCCTTGCCATTCATTAAAAGCATTTCGTAGAAGCGAATACTGAACAACTTATCACTAAGCATATATGCACGAGCTCTATTATCAGTATCATCCAAAGTAATATACTTTAAATAAACATGATTTTCGAACGATACCCGCAATAAACTTTCAATTCCAGCGTGAGTTACGGATGATTGAAGAGTAATTACAGATTTTGATATTTCTATTAAATTATTCAGCAATCCAATAATCGCACCATCGCATAAATTTAACGGTTCATTCCTACCGTTTAACGCTTCCGTAAATATCCTTTCTAGCAGTTTATCAGCTTGTTTTATTAAATATTCAAGATCAGTCATTTTTGATTCCATTAAAGGTCACCTCCGTACACTTTAAATCTTATAATGAGTATAGCAAAATTACGCTAACTCTTGCAGTTCTTAGCGTAGAACGTATACTTTGCCTTATGAATGTATTTTTGGAAATTGAAATCTTTTGTGATTATTTAGCCAATCTCATTAAGTCAAAAAAGGAAGGTTTAGATAGATACAACCTTAATGCTTTATCATTACCCTATCAGTTACCTTCAGATCCAAAAACAAGCTCTATTGATGGATCATATCCTAAGTGTTTTTCATAGTATTTTCTTAATTGCTTTTTATTCATCGCATTTTCTAAACTATACCCCTCAATTCCTTTTTGGTTCGGAGCAATATTTAGATGTATCTCAGTAACATTTATCTCTTTCGCAAATTGAACCAGCTTATCTAAGAAAAATGAAGCTATTCCTTTACGCCTATAATTGATATCAGGAACATAAATGAATTGTATTTTCAGATAGTTAGACTCCTCATCAAAAGCTCTAATTAGATTTTCACTTGGTGAGAGAAAGTCCATAACAAACAACTCTTTACCCTCCTTGTTTTTCAAAACGAACTTCTCACCGTATTCCGTTTCCATACCTTCCTCGAAGTGGTACTCGACCTCTTCATTGTATAATGCTTCCGGAATCCCCCATGATTTTATTTTTTCTTTCATATCCATTTTATTCACCTCATCCAAGTATAGCAAAAAAGGAGAGTGTTAGAACAATACTAAAAGTATGGCCTATTATTTCAAATCTGGAATGAGTTTCCCATTCGTATCATAATTAACTACTTTCATAAAATGACCACCTTCTTGATTGTGAGTATAAAAAAGCCCATCAACAGATGGACTTATTAACTTTTTATTTTTTATAGAAGATTATAGCTGTTCAATAACACTCCTACTATCAATCTAAAAGATGCTCCAAGACAAGTTTCTTTTTAAATTCATTAAAAAATCTTCATTTATCGTAAGACTATCGTTCAACTTGTGGATGTTTTTCATACTCAAAGTTATTTTTTGCTCATCATTTTAATTATATCCCATTTTTCAAAATAGTCTTTTAAGTCTGGATATACATCTAATTGTTCTCTGATTTTATCAAACTGGTTCGTGTTATCTGTTGCAACACAATACTTAAGTTGGTTTAGATAATAATTACTATCCGCCATACAATATCTAATACCACCCCTAACCTCTGAAAAACCGTATTTTTCCATATATTCAATTATTTTTTCTTCACTTTTCTTATGAGCCGTTTTATTATCAGTTAACCCTAATGGTATCCATTCCACAATTTTTAAGGGCTTATTCTTCGTCGTTAATGATCTTCCCCCCTGTAAATGCTCAGTCATGATATTATCTTGACTCTTAGAGGTATGACCTATGTAATAGCTGTAACCATTTCCTTCTAATTCCATAACATATATATATCGATAGCGTTTTTCATTCCCCATATATATCTTCTCCTTGTTCATCTAATACTGTTAATTTCAAATATATCAAAGATCCCTAGCCACATGACTAAGGATTTAATTTTCTTTTTAAAAATCATTTTCTCTGCTATTCCTCATCAAGCAACTTTCGCATGTAGTATCTGAAGTAGAATCTTACATCGTAAAGATTACTAGAAAGGTGTTGATAGGTGTTCGTTCCATTCAAGTGACCTACTATATCTCTAATTGACCAAATATAACTATTAGCTACTGTACTTTCATTAGGCATATCTCTATATTCCTTTTTAGAATACTCCTTGTATTCCGCCTGTATATTTTTATTGATTCCTTTAAAAATATCTAACGCTTTTTTTGATTTGCTTTTGTCTTCAAGTCTAATAAACTATATGCTTCATTGACTAATGAGACATATTCTTTAGCACGTGAAATTACTGAATGTTCATCATAGTCGCCAGAAACAAAGTTAAACAATACTAACTCCATCAAATTAC
>NZ_JCAFYN010000050.1:0-26945 GCF_059374735.1 Enterococcus sp. GPZ-007
TCTACTTCCGTGCGAAGCAGAACTGTTTCATCATAGGACTTCTTGTAGCTGTCGATATGATACGTCTTTTGGGGCTGCAGCCTCTTGAATTCAATGCCTAACAGGTCTCTGACAAACGCTCTTAGGATATGCTGGGAATCTTCTGATGTCAGCATCTTCTTCATCAATAAATCGTTTGTAGGTAAATATTTCTGCATGTTTTTCCACCTTCCAGACAGCGCGAACTCCCAGACCGAAAGGCTTTTTTCGCCTATATTATAGCATGGAATAAAACGAGCTATCAAAGTTCTTATTCTCTAAAATACGTAGAAGAGGGCTCTTCCTATGGGGGAATAATTCTTTTGTAGGTGATAGTAATGTGTGATGGCTAGTTACATCTCATTTTTTTTGTATAAGGATTTAAATCCTATCTTAAACCTAACAAATTGACTGTTTTCTCCAACTGATGACACTCATAACAGAGGAAGAAAGGGGTTACAATTCTGATAGAAATGAAAAGGAGGGCATGAATGATGCCAATCAATGTTCATCAGAATGGAAAACTATTCCATCTAACTAATCAAAAAATCAGTTATTTAATCCAGGTTTTAGCAGATGGAACCTTAGGAAATCTATATTTTGGGAAAAAAGTATCTGATCGAGCGGCTTTTCAACATCTGATTGAAAACGAGTATCGTCCGAATACAGCGTATGTAAATAAGGGAGAGGTTGATTTTACGCGCGAGCATCTTCGTCAAGAATATCCGGTATACGGAACAACCGATTATCGTCATCCAGCACTTTCGGTTTTGCAGGAAAATGGGAGTCGGATCACTTCTTTGAAACTCGTTGACTACTACATTTATCAGGGGAAGGAAAAGCTCGAAGGTCTGCCCGCGACCTATACAGAATCAAAAGATGAAGCGACTACGATTGTATTTACTTTGCTAGATGAGCTGATAAATCTGGAGGTCATACTAAGCTACACCATTTTTGAAAAAAATGCCGCTGTAAGTCGGTCCGTCAAACTTATCAATAAGGGTTCTGAAAAACTTCATCTTGAACAAGTGATGAGCCTGTGTTTGGATTTACCGGATCGTGATTATGAAATGCTTCAATTATCTGGGGCTTGGGGACGTGAACGATTTCCTCAATTTAGAAAACTTGTTCCGGGTATTCAAAGCGTGGAGAGCACTAGAGGGGCTTCCAGCCATTATCAAAATCCTTTTCTAGCGTTAAAGCGTCCGGATTGTACGGAGCAGTTAGGAGAAGTGTTGGGCTTTAGTTTCGTTTATTCAGGCAATTTTTTAGCGCAAGTAGAGGTCGACACCTACGACGTGTCTCGCGTGACGATGGGGATTAATCCGTTTCAATTCGATTGGCTGCTTGAAGCTGATGAGACATTTCAAGCGCCTGAAGCGGTGATGGTTTATAGCGATGAAGGATTGAACGGGATGAGCCAGACCTATCACAAACTGTATCGAGAACGCCTTGCTCAAGGGAACTGGCGTGATAAAGAGCGCCCAGTCTTGATTAATAATTGGGAAGCAACTGGCATGGACTTTACAGAAGAAACCTTGCTAGAGTTCGCCAAAACAGCGGCCGATGATGGCATTGAGCTTTTTGTCTTGGATGATGGTTGGTTTGGGGGTCGCAGGCACGAACGGGCTGGATTAGGTGATTGGGTGGCAAATACAGAGCTGTTGCCAAATGGTATTACTGGTTTGGCACAAAAAATAAAGGATCTCGGTCTCTTATTCGGTCTATGGTTTGAACCTGAGATGGTGAACGAAGACAGTGAGCTTTTTCGGAATCATCCAGAATGGATCATCAAGACGCCTGATCGCCGCGTTTCTCATGGACGTCACCAGTATGTATTAGATTTCGGCAGACCCGAAGTGGTGGACTATATTTATCAAATGGTCGCGAAAATTTTGGCTGAAGCGGAGATTCACTATGTGAAATGGGATATGAATCGTTGCATTACCGAACCTTATTCAGCTGCGTTGCCACCGGAAAGACAAGGCGAAGTTTTCCATCGATACATGCTGGGAGTCTATGACATCTATGAGCGTCTCACTACTCAGTTTCCAGAGGTTTTGTTTGAATTTTGTGCATCCGGAGGCGGCCGGTTTGATCCAGGAATGTTGCATTACTCACCACAAGGATGGACCAGTGACGACACAGATGCTGTTGAACGAATGAAGATTCAATATGGCACATCCATGGTGTATCCCTTGAGTTCTATGGGTGCGCATGTCTCCGCGATTCCCAATGAACAAACCTTCCGAGAGGTGTGCCTAAAGACGCGAGGAAATGTTGCGATATTCGGATCTTTTGGCTATGAACTGGATTTGAATAAGCTGTCTGAAAAGGAGCGGGCACTCGTTCGTGAACAGGTGGCATTTGCTAAAGAGTATCGAAAGATCATTCAAGAGGGAACGTTTTACCGCTTGCTAAGTCCTTTTGAAGGGAACTATTGTGCTTGGATGGTGGTTTCGAAAGATCAGAAAACCGTGATCGTAGGGTACTACAAATTATTAAATGAGGTGAACGGACCATTTAAGCGATTATACCTAAAAGGATTAGAACCGGAAAAATGTTACCAACGAATGGACAGTGAACAATCCTATTATGGAGATGAATTGATGAATATTGGTCTAGTTACAAGCGACACGTCTTGTGGACAGGTAATTGATGGACGAGAAACGTCGCATGATTTTGATTCGCGTCTGATTATTTTAAAAGAAAAATAGCATAAAGAAGGATTGCGCAGAAGAGTGAAGTGCTTCCCAAATTCAACCTTTTTGGGGCACTTCAGATCGGCGCGGTCTTTTTCCTGTTCGCTATTCCACGATAAATGATTTTCCGGTTTCATCGTAGCGTTGCTGCCTTTCCAGTATTTTCTTACGATACTGAGAAGGTGTCAACGCATACTTTCGTTTGAATGCTTTCGAGAAGACGAGAGGATCGTGATAGCCACTGTATTCGGCAACGATCTCAATCGAAAAGTTACTGATACCTAACAGTTCGGCTGCTCGAGTCAGACGGTATTCTGTTAGGTATTGTTGCAACGTGAGATTCATTTCCTTCTTGAAAATAGCAGATAAATAACTACGGTTCAAAGACAAGGCCTGAGCCAAACTTTGCACGGTAATGTCGGCTGCATAGTTTGACTTGATATAGTCAATTGCGTGCTGCACATGGGGATTAGCCGATTGATTCGTGGTCGCTATGTGATCTTTTGATTGCTGCAGGAGTGCTAAGAATTCGTACAGTAGTGAAGAAAGCATGAGTTCGGAATAGATGGAGGTTTGATCCAGAAGGAATGTTTTTTCTAGAATCGTTCTGATTTTCTCCAGATGCTCAACATAAAAGACGGGGTGCTTTTGATCAAATCCTAACCCTTCCAAATAGGATGCGGCCAAGTCACCAGTAAAGGCAGCCCAATAGTAGCTCCAAGGTTCTTCGCGGTCTGCTTGGTAAAAGGTAAGTCTGTCCGGCGGAATAATAAAGCCTTGACCAGCAGCCAATGGGTATTTTTGATTGTCGATTTGATAGACACCTTTGCCCTCGGTAACCACATGAATGATGAAATTTGGACGGACGGCGGGCCCAAAGCTATGAAGCGCTCCACAGGCGGCTTTTCCTGTGAATAAGAGCTTTAGATCCTTTTGTGTATCAAAGGTATAGGTTTTTACGAATGATTTTTCCATAATGACCACCTAACATTTTCACTGTTTTTGATTACATTATACTATGTAGAATACGCTTTCACAATCGTATAATAAAGGCATAGGTAAGCGCATACCGAACCTGAAAGGAGTCACAAATAATGAAAGTCCCGTTTAGAGAAAAATACGCATTCGGTGTAGGTGCATTAGGAAAAGACGCTGTAATCTGTTTTGTAAATACCTTCCTGCTCTTTTATTACACGGATGTTTTATACCTATCCCCAGCTTTTGTGGGAACGTTGTTTTTTGGCGCTCGCGTCTGGGATGCGATCAATGACCCGGTTATGGGAATGATCATAGACAATACTCGTACAAAATTTGGAAAATTTCGTATATGGTTAGTTATTGGCACTTTGTTAAACGCAATTGTTTTTGTCTTATTGTTTACCACATTCAACCTCACTGGCAGCAGTCTTTATATTTATTGCGGAGTCATGTATGTGATCTTTGGCATGACATATACCATAATGGATGTACCTTATTGGTCTTGGCTTCCAAATCTTACTAGTGACCCAGAAGAAAGAGAACGTGTATCGGTTCTTCCCCGAATATTCGCTAGTTTAGCCGGCTTATTGACAGGAACTTTTGGTCTTCAAGCGGTCAATCTACTAGGAGCCGGCAATCAAATGAAAGGGTTCCAGCTTCTCGCGATTTTTATTGCGATTGCATTCATCATTTTGATTGGAATTACCGTGACAAACGTTCCAGAATCGTCTACGCTGGATCAACAAAATGCCCCGAAACTGACAATCAAAAAAGCTGTTGAAGTCATTAAAAGTAACGATCAGCTCTTGGCATTTATTGGATTACTACTAACGTTTAACTTGTCTATGCAGATTATGAATGGTTTTATGATCTATTACTTTAAATATGTAACAGGTAATGAAGCGTTGTTCTCGTTATTCTTCTTTACCATCTTCGCGGAAATGTTTGGCCTGATGCTGTTTCCGAAGATTAGTCGCAAGATCAGCCGTGAGAAAACATATATCTTAGCCTGTCTGCTTCCAGTAATCGGTCTGCTCATATTATTGACCGCCGGCTTTGTCGCTCCGAAGAGTGCGGTGTTCGCTATGAGTGCTGGTTTGATTCTAAAATTTGGCTCTGGTCTTTCGTTAGGAGTCACAACAGTCTCGATCGCGGATTGTATTGACTACGGAGAAGTAAAGTTTGGTACCAGAAATGAGAGCATTATCTGTTCTGCTCAAACCTTCCTGATGAAATCTTCTCAGGCCGTAGCGGGGTTATTAACCGGTGTTGGGTTATCACTGGTCGGTTATGTTCCAAATGTTGCTCAATCAGCTACCGCTGTTCTGGGAATCCGACTATTGACTTGTGTTGTTCCGATCATCTGTGTCATTTTTAGCTATGTCATTTACAAGAAGTGGTACAAATTAAAAGGACAGCGTTTACTTGATCTATCGAAAAGGGTGAATGAGTTTCACACAAAAACAGAAAAAGCCAAAAATATAAATGAAAGTGTTCTAAAAGAAGATGTCAATTTCGAAGTATAATTTACTTATTCGTGCAGTGATCACGATACTCGGCATTTGTCTTATTAGCTTTGGTATCGCTTGGATGCGATTCAGTCAGTTTGGAACAGATCCCTTCGTCACCATGAATATAGGAATCAGTCAATTTTTTAGAGTCGATTTTGGGTTTATCCAGATGCTGTCAAATCTCGTCTTACTAGCAGTGATGGCTAAGGCAACTCCTAAGCTAATCCATTTAGGAACAGTTTTAGGAATCGTCGTTGTCGGTTACCTTTCTGATTTTTTCTTGGACTTTCTTTCCTTTCTTCCCGAAAATTTTGGATGGAGACTTTTCGCGATGGGAATCGGATTACTCCTTTGCTGTTTCGGAGTAGGGGTCTATATGTCAGCAGATTTAGGAATTTCTCCTTACGATGCATTGGGCATGGTGTTGGAAAGGAAAACGAGAAGAAGCCTTGGGTACAAGGAAATTCGAATAAGCACGGATATATGCTGTGTGACGATAGGTTTTGCTCTCGGCGCGCCAATCGGAGTAGGGACTATTTTAACAGCATTCTGTACAGGTCCCCTAATCGAATTTTTTAAGAAATCAGTGGATACTTTTTTAAATACAAAGATATTACAAAAGACAATTTGATAAAAAGACGATGTTCCTATATAGGGCATCGTTTTTTTAAAGGTAGACTTGTCAAGACCTACTTCCAGTAAGAATTTCTTGATAGAGAGATTCGAATACTAGAACGATCCTTTGCATAGCAGATGCTGCATTTATTTGATAGCTCACAGGGAGCCATGAATTGAGAGAAATTTATGACAATTTGATAGTTGCTCGGTCTCCCTGCTGGAATGTCTCAAAGTCGGCATTACACAGAAGACTATAAAGAAAAGATCAAGTTACAACCTATTATACATCTGTATAACGAAATATGTTATACAGGTGTATGATAGATTTATCAAGAAGGGGGATTTATCATGCCTGTTATTCCAATCAGAGTAAGTGATGATGAGATGGAAATGCTGAAAGAATACGCTAAATTTGAAAATGTTTCCGTATCAGCTTTGCTACGAAATTCTACGTTTGAAAAGCTGGAAGACCAATACGATATAAAGATTGCTGAACAAGCCCTGAAAGAACACCAAAAAGATCCAAGCACAACGTCACTAAAAGATGCCATGAAACAATACGGTCTGTAGGATGATGGCAAAAGAATACTCAGTCGAATTAACCAAGAGATTTCTAAAGGATTTGAAAAAAATCGATACGTTCTCAGCGAAACTAATATTAAAGTGGTTGGACAAAAATATCGAAGGCTCAGACAATCCGAGATTACGAGGGAAGGGATTAGTCGGTAACAAAAAAGTGATTTGGCGTTATCGTGTAGGAAACTATCGTGTGTTGTGTGGGATTGATGATGATAAATTAATTGTACTCGCTCTAACAGCGGGGCGTAGAAAGCAGGTTTACGAAAAAGAATGAAGCCCTTGTCACAGGACAGGGGTTTTTATTTCGTAAAATTAGCTATTCCGCATTGTATAATATTGACGGTAATAACAGATGTTGCTAAGGAGGATGAAAAGGTGACGGTAGAGTATCAAAAAACACGTTTATCTTTTGGCGGGTATCGACCTGAATGTGCGATTTGGATCACATTGTTGAACGGTCATAGGGCAGTAAAAGTCAATGTATTGGACCGGAATGGAAACGTTTTATACAGAGTGGAACAAAAAAGTGATGCCGATGGACCGATCCACAGTAAGATTACTTACGAATCACTAACTGAAGAACAAAAAGAAGATATTCAACAAATTCTTGAAAAAAATGAGCCTCACTACGGCTGGGATGATGAAGAAATAGAAGATGTATTGGGGTATTTTGGCTATGAAATCGCACGCTTAGATGAATTAGTGAGACATACGCGAAAACATCATGAGATTGTGGTCGATTACGATATTTACTCAAGCTATGCAGAAGATGAAGAAGGAAATAAAATCAACGATCTGTCTGAGATAGATTATCATGATATAGGCACGATAATCAAAGCGGAAATCGAAAACGAGCTGGTTCAAAAACTTCTGAACCATAATGAATGGGACACGATCGAAATGAAGATCATAGAAAACGGACAAATGGATCATTATCTGTTGGAGTTTGAAGAACGGGATGAGTGAAATTTTTGGGTGGAAGGCTTCTAATGGCTGATTGACTGTTTTTAGCCAGGAATATCGAACAAAATCTATTTATTTGACTCAGAATAAACTATCTACCCCAAAATAGCTGAGTTGAGGTAGAAAAAAATTATTGAGGTATTAACTTTTACTGATGTATGCGGTAGAGCGACCAGCGCCAATTTTTTGGATACGTTTTGATTTTACTAAGTCAGTCAATCTTCTTTCGATTGTTTTCTGGCTTAGCTCAGGTGCTAGAATAACGATATCAGCTTTAGAAAGAGGCGTTAGCGAGTGATTGATAATTTCCAAAATCCTATCACTTGAGGAGATTGTGATGTTGTGTGTGATTTTAAAACGAGTTTCAAATTCACGATAAGCTTTTAAGATAATTCCCAGCATGTATTGTAAAAATGGTAAATAATCTTGTTTGTTCTCTAACCATCCAATTGAACTGTCATGCAAGGCTTCGTAGTAAGTCGTTTTTGTTCGTTCAATCAACATTTCAATAGAGATGAAGCGACCTACAAGGTAATTATTTTGATAAAGAAGAAGTAAGGTTAGCAGCCTGCTCATCCGTCCATTTCCATCCCTGAAAGGATGTATAGATAGAAAATCGAGAATAAAACATGGAATTAATATGAGAGGATCAATGTTCCCCTTCTCCATTTCTATAGTATATTGTTCGATTAATTCTTCTATTAACTGTGGTGTTTGAAAAGCCGAAGCAGGTTGAAATCTTACAAACTCTTCGCCATTGCTATCTTTCTCAGTAATTACATTGTCGGATTGTTTCCAATTTCCACTACGTGATTCGGGCAGGTAGCTATATAGCTCTTTGTGAAGCTGTAAAATATGATTTGAACGAATAGTGATATATTGATAATTCTCATGAATCATTTTTAGCACGTCTCGATAACCCGTGATTTCTTTTTCATTTCTTGTATGAGGCTTAGTTTTATCTTCAACGAGCTCTCTAAGTCGTTTATCACTTGTAAATATACCTTCAATCTTATTGGACGCATCGGTACTTTGAATCAACGCCAAATCTTGTAACTTCTCTAGGACGTCCGGTTTTGATTCAAGATATAATTCTTGTTTTCCACGATATTCATGAATTGCTGTCAGCAAATTGACAATATCTACATTTAGAGCAGAGACTTCTAGTTCAGCATAATTGAATAGTTTCATTCTTCTACCCCACTTTTCATTTTTCTACCCCAATTATAGCTTTTTGGGGTAGAAAAAGTCAAAGTGGGGTAGAAAATAGTCGTTTCTGCCAAGCACCGTGGTGATGGACGACCCCTCACGGTGCTAGTGCAACGCGAATCAGTGAGCGTCACAGAACCAGCGCCCAATGTCTTCTTATGATGAACGAGAGTACGAATATCCGTGTAGGCTTCAAGTAACGATTAATAACAAAACCTTAAAAGCATGGATACTTCCTTTAGAATTATTCATCTCAAATAAACAGCAGAAGAGATTTTTTGAGAAAGAGATTCATGGGTTTACTATTCTTGTTGTCTTCCTTCTTTTATAATAGCTTTATGAAAGCAAACGCAAAGAGTGTTCTTTTAGACTTGTCCGCTTAGTTACCGAGGAAAAACAAGTTATAATGGATACTGGATAGTAGGTGATGGGATGAGAAAATACACAATAGCAAAAGTAATGAGTATCGATAATAGAGTTCCGATGGGCGCATCCAAGGCCTATTATGGTCATAGTGTGGTTTTTCAAGATATTTCTAGTGGCACCCTTTTACAGTGGGATACAAAAACGAAATTGAAATACGAAAAAGATGAGATTATCAATTTTACCTATGATGAATTAGATCAAGTAACACCTATGGACTTGTTCAATGAGGATGAAAAAAGAGTGGCTATCTCAAATCCAAGAAAAGTCCAGTCCTTGGACTTGCTGCTAGGTAGAAATCCTGTTCAAACACGGACTGACTATTTCTTTGTTACAAGTGTTCGAACCATAGGAGAAAAGTCTTATGTGGTGCTGGTTGACAGCTATTTAGATCAAGCATTATTTGAAACAGAGGAACCGGAAAGCTTTAAAAAAGGGAACGTTGTAAAGCTTAGATATAAACAAACAACAAGTGCCACTGAGGCGGATGTGACAGAAGAGGACTTGCAGCATGTTGTTTATTATTTAGTGGATGTTGAAGTGAAGTACAATGTAAGTAATGAGCGAAATGTGAAGTTGAAAGATCGTAGATAAGATGGAAGGATACCATTCCAGACTATGAATCTAAGAAACATCATTACTTTAGATTGCATCAGAAAGGAAAAGCTAGGTGTTCAGTTGGAAATTATTACCAGCAGATCAACAATTAAAAAAATCAAATAGTTAAAATTACATAACTGAGTTACTGTTACTGTGCAACAACAGAATGACTCGTGATTTATAATTCTGTTTAGAATAATCATAAACAGAATTATTCTAAACAGAATAAAGTTTAAAAACGTGTTATACTGATCTTAAGGAAATGAGATAGATCAAACTCAGTTTGGGTATGTTTATATGGAATGGGACTGGAGGGATAGGGAAATGTTTATAGGTAGGAAGAAAGAACTAGCCATTCTCGAAAAATTATACAAAAAATCCAGCTTTGAAATGGCAGTCGTCTATGGGAGAAGACGTGTCGGCAAGACACGTCTTATTTCAGAATTTGCAAAGGGAAAGCGAACGATTTTTTTCTCAGCGAAAGAAGTGAATGATCGTTTAAACATCAATGGATTTTTACAAGCCGTTCAGGAAATTGTTGGGGAACATTTTTTACCTAATATTGATAATTGGGAAGATGCGTTCAATTATCTATATGAAAAAACAAGAGGAAACAAAATTGTTTTGATTATTGATGAATATCCTTATGCAGCAAAGGCGAATAAGTCTTTGAATTCAATTCTTCAACATTTTATTGACCACAAGCTTGACCTTGATAGTAATATTTTTCTTATTCTTTGTGGTTCACAAGTGAGCTTTATGGAGGATGAAGTATTGGCAGAAAACAGTCCGCTTTTTGGCCGCAAGACTACGCCTATTTATGTGGGAGAACTTGATTATATTGATGCTGCAAAATTCCTTGATGGCTATTCTAATGAAGATAAAGTGAAATTTTACTCTTGCATGGGAGGAATACCTTACTATCTTTCCCAAGTAGATAAGGCCTTATCCTTTGATGAGAACATGGAGGAGCTTTATTTTGATATTTATGGTGGTCTGTATTCAGATCCAATCATGGTATTGCATCAGGAGCTGCCAGAGCCTAAATTATATAATTCGGTTCTACAAGCTATTGCCAGTGGGGCGAACACGCTTGAACAAATTCGGCAAGCAACGTATATTGAAAAAAGTACATTGAGTAAGTACCTTAAAACACTAGTCAATATGCGGATTATTCAACGGAATTTGCCCTTCGATGTTGATCCGTTGAAGAGCAAAAATTCTCATTATACTTTAAAGGATAATGTCTATCGTTTTTGGTTTCGCTATGTGTTCACGAATCAAGAAGAGATCGAGCGTGGAAGAGGAAAAAGGCTGTACCAAAGAGAGATAAAAGAAACATTGAATGAGTTCATTGGTGCCCCTGCTTTTGAAGAAATTTCGATGAGCTATTTATATTTCTTAGATGAATTGGAAGAATTGCCTTTCTTTCCTAAACGTACAGGTTCATGGCGAGGGAAGAAGCAAAAAGGGGATTCTGATGAACGTGAATTTGATATTGTAATGGAGAACAAGACAGAGAAAAAAATTTTAATTGGTGAATGTAAATGGCGCAATCAATTGAAGACAGTGAAAGAAATTCAAAAATTAATGAGTCATGCGTCATATTTACCGGGATATAATGACTATTACTTCTATTTCTTTTCAAAAGCGCCATATCCAGAGCAAGCGCTTGAACTAGAAAAAATCCATGAAAACCTAGTATTAGTGACGATTAATGACTTGTTCGATAAGAAGATTATTGCGCTGCACTGAGATGGATGAATACAATCAGCTTTTTTGTGTCCAGAGAAAAAGAAGAGCAATTTCACATGAATATAAAGAGCGAAAAAGGGTTCTTCGTCAAATAGTGTTGGTGGAGACAAATTTGGATAAAAAGTATGCGGCGCGTTTTGCGCGCCGCATACTTTTTGATTACTAGCCTAGATTGTGGTGTGGTGGATAATATTCACCCACCGGAAAAATCCGTTCTTGGCAAGCGTATTGGGGAGATGATTCAGCAACTGTATTATCCTAGCGCTCCCGTCGCAAAAGTTGTTAGTATGGAAAAAGCGCGCTGGATAATTGAAGCGGGTTACCCTGTTTCACCATTACCTTTGATAATAATTAGTAGAGAGTTTTTTACAATAAAGAAAAGGAAATGTGTTTATTAGAAATAGGTTGGGATTCATTTTTCTAAAAAAAATTTAGGAATACATGATAAAATAGACTGAAGAACTTCTTTGAAAGGAAAGACAAATGTCAGTAGAAAGATATGGAACGTTTTTACTATTATTAAGGATGTACAATGAATCACCTTCCAATTCAACAGAGAAAATTCTATCAAAATATTTTTTGAAACGATTTGATGATATTAAAAATATCAATATTTACGATGTTTCCACAGAGTGCCATGTTTCAAGAGCAACTGTTCGTCGTTTTTTCTCGAAACTGGATCACGAGAGCTTTTTAGATTTCAAACAAGAGTTTTCTATTCCGTACGACATGAGTATGTTTGAAAAAGAGCTCAACAGAGTTGACTATGTTAAAGAGCATGTTGAGCAAATTTCTGATATCCAATCATTTTTTTTGAATAATAATTCTGATATTTTAGAAAACATTAGATCGCTAGCACAAGTAATGCATCACTCAAATAATATCTATTGGCTCACATCCACATCTACAACTAGGATGGTAGAAGATATGCAGATGCAGTTTTTAATGTTCAACTCATTTTGGGATATTATTATCAACTATAAAAAGGACAACGACATCCACATGGATGAAAACGATTTAGTGATCGTGGTCTCTTCAAGCAGTGTAATGGCTCATTCTATTGTATCTGATTTGGAAGATATAAGGTGTCCTATATATCTAGTAACTTTGAATAGTCAGTATTATCATCCCGTATTTACTAATATTATTCGATTAACAGACAAACCTTTATACAATTTTACTGATCAAATTTCAGATGAAACAATAAAGGAAGAAGTGGTCAATAGAAAATATGCCACCAATTTGTTCTTTGACTTTCTATACTACGAATACGCTAAAATTTATAAAGAAAAAAGGAAGCTGCAAAAAGAAGGTTGAATGATTTAACAATCATTCAACCTTCTTTTAATCTACAAGTTTCTATATATCACAGGTGCTTGGATGTAGTCTATATCTTACCTAGAGGAGAGCCTTGTACTTCTTGTCCATCACTCTTTTTCAAATCTTTTCTTTTCAAAATAATCGTAGTGAGAAAACCTGATATACCCGATACAGCAATTACTAAGATACCCGCATACATGTTTGATAAACCAGTATAGGGAGGCTTAGAAATAACCATTGTAGCTAACCCGGGCAAACCTGAAACAATTGAATTTTGTGCCAAATTTGTTAAACCTGCCACTACTCCCCCGATAGCGCCTCCAACCATAGAACCATACAATGCTTTTTTATCATTGATAAGGACCCCGAATAATGATGGTTCGGATATCCCCATTAGCCCAGTAACTCCGGCTGACAATTGTGTTCCTTTCTTAGTTGGATCCTTTTCAAGATAAGCCACAGCTAATGTAGCTGTAGCGATTGCAATATTAGTCCCCATCATAGCGGGAATAAGGAAAGTATCATAGCCTTGTGCAGCAAGTGATGTAACCATGATTGGAACTAATGCTTTGTTTGTTCCAGTCAGTACTGTAAAACCAAATAATGCTCCTACTAAGCCTAATGCCAACCATCCTATTTTATCATGGATAAAGACAAAACCAGCAGTCATCCAATTACCTAAAACGACACCCAAAGGTCCTACTATAAGTAAAGTGGATAGAACTCCTACGGCGATCACAATCAATGGAATCAACACTTCTTTAAAATAGCTTGGGATCAATTTGTAAATAAATTTATGTGTTTGAGCCATTATAATCACACCAAGTAAAACTGGCAATGCTGTATATGAATAAGTAGTAGTAACAATAGGTAAGCCAAAAAGACTCAAACCTTCTACTCCATTTATCCCTTCACTTAATAGTACAGCACCTAAAAAAATCCCATAAACTGGATTGATATTCAGTTGTTTCGCACATCCATATCCAACATAGAGCGGCAGGAAATAAAATCCCGCGGAAGCTATTGCATTGATCAACGCATAGGTAGGTGACTCCACGGATAATCCGGTGGCAAGGATTATAATATTTAAAATGGCAGAGATTAACCCTGCGGCAACAACTATAGGCATCGTGGGTAAAAATGCTGCTGCAAGAAAACTTAATGCTTTAGAAAATAGCCCTTCTTTACTTTCTGATATGTCCTTCTTAGCATCGGTCGCATCGGCAGTACTTGCAGTTTTTGATTCGTACAGTTGATTGAATGCATCATAAACTCCTTGAACATTTGGACCAAAAATAACTTGTAGGGTATCTCCCTGTTTGACAATACCTAGAACACCTTCGATTTGTTCAACTTCCTCTGGGTTAATTCGGTCAATGTTTCTGACATTTACTCTAAGTCTTGTAGCGCAATGTGTGATGTTATTAATATTCTCTATCCTAATAACATCAAGTAACTCCTTAGAAACTGATTCAAAATTCATATTCATCCTCCTCGTAATAATGATTGCAAAAACTATCTGAACGCTCAATTATAAAGAACTAAATCTTTATATTATAAGCATACTTTCTTTTCCATTTCAGCGGGGTACAAGATATGCACCATGCATGGAGTAGGTGACAGAATTTGCACCCTTATCTATTTTCCATTGATTCTGGTATAGGCTTCCCTTAGTATTTAAATAACGAGAAGGAGGTAAATAAAATGTCAAAAGATACTATATTCCCTGAAAATTTCCTGTGGGGAGGTGCTATAGCTGCAAATCAAGCAGAAGGTTTCTGGGATAAAGATGGTCGTGGACCTTCAGTTGCAGATACTGCACCCTATTATTCAAATCAGGATTATTCGAAATATGCAGCTTTTGAAGAATTATCGATTAATGAGATCAATAAAAGGTTAAGTGATTCAGAAGGCATATATCCTAAAAGATGGGGCAACCACTTTTACGAAAAGTACAAAGAGGATATTGCATTATTTGCCGAAATGGGGTTCAAGTGTTTAAGAATGTCCATCTCCTGGTCAAGAATATTTCCTAAAGGGGATGAAAAAGAACCTAATAGAGCAGGATTGGATTTTTATCATCAAGTATTTAAAACGCTGAAAAAATATAATATCGAACCCGTCGTCACACTTTCACATTACGAAACCCCTGCTTACCTTGCTACCGAATACGGTGGATGGATCAATAGAAAAATGCTGGATTTTTTCTCTAATTATTGCGAAACCGTAATGCATGAGTTTAAAGATTACGTTAAATACTGGATGGCTTTTAATGAAATAAATGTTATTGATCATAGCTTTTATGTTGGTGGCGCTGTTCCAAAAGATTATATCAAGAACAAGGAATCTGATAAGTATCAAGTGATTCATCATCTATTTCTTGCTAGTGCAATGGCCAAAAAAATTCTAAAGGAAATTTCGCCTACAGCTCTAATGGGAGGTATGTTAGCCAGAAGAGAAGGATATGCCGCAACGTGTAATCCCCTTGATGTTTTAGAATCGATTAAGGATGATCAAAAAAATCTTTTCTATTCTGATGTATTAGTTAGAGGGTATTATCCAAGCTATATGAAGGCTTTTTTCAAAGAAAATGGAATTGAGTTCACTATGGAAGAAACAGATGCTGCCTTGTTAAAAGAATACACAATAGATTATCTTTCATTTAGCTATTACATGACCGTTCTTTCAAAATATGAAATCGACGAAACGACTGAACTAACTACGGGGAACCTCGTAAATGGAGTTAAGAATCCTTATCTGGAAAGTAACGAATGGGGATGGCAAATTGACCCGGTTGGTCTCCGCATAACACTAGAAAAGCTTTACGACAGATACCAAATCCCTTTGTTTGTTGCGGAAAATGGAATTGGCCTTCAGGAAAGTTCAGATGGATCAATAGAGATTGAGGATACCCAAAGAATTGATTACCTGAGCAGCCACATCAGAGAAATGAAGAATGCTATCAAAAACGGTGTTGATCTAATTGGTTATACCGTTTGGGGTCCTATTGATATCGTCAGTATGTCAACGTCCGAGATTTCAAAAAGATATGGCTTTATTTATGTGGATATTGATAACTTCGGAAAAGGAACATTCAATCGATACAAGAAAAAAAGTTTTTCTTGGTACAAAGAATTGATTGCCTCAAATGGGAAGGAAATTTGATTTAGTGGGCTTATAGATTTTCTTAATATGTGTAAAAATGCTTAATGTCATCGTAAAAAGAAGGGAGAATAATACCTTGAATACCGAAATATTTGCCCCTGTTTCAGGACTAACATTACCACTTGATGGCGTAAACGATCCTGTATTCGCACAAAAAATGTTAGGGGATGGGGTCGCAATTACGCCTTCAAAAGAAATGATTTATTCACCGATTGATGGTGAGATCACAATGCTGGCTGATACACGACATGCTATTGGTTTTAAGAACGCCTCAGGAATTGAAGTTCTCATTCACATTGGTCTCGACACCGTAGCTCTAAAAGGAGAAGGTTTCGAAACTTTTGTTTCTGTCGGACAATCAGTAACAATAGGAACCCCTTTAATAAGCTTTGATTTGGAATTATTGAAGAACAGAAAGCTTGATCCCACAACAATGATCGTTGTTACAAACAGTAACGAATTTGATACAACTGATAAAACTCTGAACAAATCTGTAGTGGAATTGAAAGATGTAATTTGGAGAATAAAAAAATAATTCAACTATTTTCACGTCAAAAGTTTAGGTACTGTTTGAGTAAAGAAAAAGCGTACAAAATGTATGCTTTTTCTGATCTTCAATAAGAGTGCTGATATGTATAAAAGACAAAGCTTTGAAAGATCGTGCTCTATATTAAATTGATCGAAAGAAAGACTTATTATAGAAATATAGGACTAGCGTTGGCAAGGATAGTTTGTAACTCTGTGCTATTTTTTATAATAGAAGAAGACTTAGCGGCGCTATCACTAAGCCTTCCTAGATTATAAGGTATTTTTTATTTTGAAACAGTGCTCTCAAATTTCGTTTTGTATGCTGGATATTTCGAAATTTCATATTCAAATGGTTTATGCTCTTTGGTAAATCCGATACTAGTAAAAACAAAAACAGGTTCATGATCTTCTAGTTCAAGATAGAGATTTTCCAGATTATTTGGTGGAGTGACCTCAATGGACCGCTTAGCGAAAGCCAAACTGATACCATTGTCCTCTAAAACTGAAAATAATGATTCTTTTGAAAAATCATGTTCGACAATTTCAGGTAACACTGCTAAGGGGATGCATGATTTTGCAATACAGGTTGGAAGATCATCAATGTAGCGAATTCTCTCCAAAACCAAAATAAGATCTCCCGGTGCGATCTCTAAAAAAGTACTGATTGTTGTGTCTGCCGGAACGACTGTTTGCTGAAGAATCTTTGAGCTGATTTTTCTTCCTTGCTGAACAGCATCTTGAAAGAAGCCAATAAACGAGTCTAGTTCATGGTCAATATATTTGTCCGAAGCAGCTTTAGTTTTGAGAATGTAGCCGCGTCCTTCACTTTTAAAGATCCGTCCTTCTTGTTCCAAAGCCGCTAGTGCTTTTCTGACAGTAGGACGACTCACTGAAAATTCCTTCGCCAATTCACGCTCTGAGGGTAATAAATCGGAGGTTTTACCAGTTGTAATATACTTTTCTTCTATTTTTTCCTTTACTTTATCAAAAATCATTATCATTCATCCTTTTTTACCAAGGTATGATGATAATTTTACCATTCTTTTGACTTAAAATCCCAAATTTATTTTCTAAACTAGCTGTTATGGCTAATTTCCCCCATCTGTATCCCATATAGCGATCATAGTAGCTAGGTGAAGCACCACGTTGAAGATAAGCCATGTTCATATATTTAGTTTCCATTGGTAAGTTTTTTGTGAGGAATTCGACTGTTTTTTGTTTGTTGGGCAAGCCCTCGGGCAGTAGTAGGATTGGAGAATACATTGATGAGTGATACTTTTTGCATAATTCATGTAAGTATTCTTTATCGCTGTTTTTGATCCATAAGGTAGATGTCGCAATTGCTGCATTTTCTGCTAGAGCAAAGCATTTTCTGCCCATCACTTCTACGATCATGATCCGATTATGCGAGTTGGCAGTGGTTGTTAGCTCGTCAGTTGCTTTGATCAATGTATTCAAAGCGGTATCGAATCCCAATGTATAGTCTGTCTCAGGAAAATCATTATCGATTGTACCGGCTATGACAGAAATATTCATGCCTGATTCTTCTTTTAGTAATGTAGCACCTTTGAGAGAACCATTACCACCTATAACGATCAATGTCTCTATCCCTTGATTTTTCAGATTTTCGATGATTTTTCGTCTAGTTTCAGCTTCTCGCATTTGTTCGAAACGAGCGGTGCCGATTGCAGTTCCTGCTTTACTCATGTCAATAGTATTCGTCTCAATGGAGATCGTGTCATTCTCATAGATCCCTTGATAGCCATTTTTAAAGAATACTTCTTCTAAATTCCTATTTGCTTCGATCGTTTGTTTTATTCCTAAAAGGGCAGCATTCATCCCAGGAGAATCACCACCGCTGCAGATTACGCCAATTTTCATAACCAATACTCCTTGTTCGTCTTAGTTTATTTGTTATTTGTGCCTAGAAAAATATAGGTATTCTTTTTAAATTTAAAAAGTGTCACCACAAGGATAAAGACTTTGTGGTGAACACCTAAATTTCTGTTTGCTTATTAATACTCCATCTTTTTGTAATAACGACGGGTTGTTAAAGGATGATTTCTTTCATCTTCTAAGAAAGCGCTGATACGCTCAAATACTGTGGCCAAGACAATAGAAGAGATGATTTTTCTTGTCTCTGGAGAAATACCTGGTAACTCATAGTCTTTGGTGTCAATCACTACAGAAGTATCAGTAAATTTAGGCACAAAATTTTTAACGCGTTCTGAGAGTACACGAGAGTCATCTTCTCCTTCAGTGATAATCACGCTGACACCTTTTTCGATCAATTCAAGTGTTCCGTGGAAAAAGTCAGCTGCGTGTACAGGTCTTGTCTTGATCCATTGCATTTCTTCTAGGATACACATGCCATAATAGTAGGCTTCAGCGAAGCTATCTCCAGCACCCGTCAAGATATGATAAGAGGTATCTTTATGCTGTTTAGCGAAGGATTGGGCCATAGGTTCTGCCTGTTTTTTCGCATGAACTAATGCTTCTGGTAATTTTTCAAAGTCTGTTACATAGGTATTGTACATAGCTTCATCGATTTCATTCCGTTGCTTCATCATGTATAAAGCAATCATCAATCCCTGTAAGTAATAACTTTCTGAAGAAGTATCATCTAACACATCGTTGTAGACAGAATAAGTTGCAGCCTCTTCAAGTGGAGTATTAGGGCTTCCAACAAGAGCAAGAGTGTCAACATTTTTCTCGTTACAATAAGCAACTAGTTCAAGTGTTTCTTTGGTAGTTCCTGAGAGTGAAGGGATCACAACTAATGATTTTTTAGAAAAAGTTTTGTTCGGATGGAGCATAAATTCTGCTGCGATTATGCGATGAAAAGCGAAGCTACTTCTTGTACGGGCAAATTCTACTGTAGAATCAAATAAAATACCAACTCCGCCAGAGCCAATGAAGTAAATCTCTTCTAAATCGGCAGCTAAGGAATCCAAAATTTCGGTGATATCTTTGTTTGCTGCGACGGCTCCTTTTTGTGTCTTCAAAAATCGTTCCTGATCAAAATTAAACATGTAAACCTCTCCTTTTTTACCAATGGTAATTTATTTTGCAAAACAAAAATACCATAGGTTAAAATATGTGTCAATGGTAATTTTATAAAAATACCTTTGGTTTAAAAAGGACAGCATTTTTTTTCAGAATCAAGTATATTAGAAGTAAGATGATTCAAGAAGGAGGGATCGCTATGAAAAAAAACATTTTGAAGGAACTGTCTTCTTTATTGGAGGAGTGTGAGTTTCCACAAGAATTACCTGAAAATTGCAATGCTCAATATATTGCGCAAAAATTTGGAATCCAGCGTAATACAGCGAGTAAACATTTAAATGAGCTTGTTGAGCAGGGAGAAGCAATCAAAATTAATAGTCGTCCTGTCTTGTTCATTCCGATGGAAGTTCTGAATGAACAGATCAATTATTCAAGTATCGAAAAAGAATTCGCAACTGTTGATGATTTTAAGAAAAAGCTGATCGGTGATCCGAAAAAGAAAATTTTTTCCAATTTGATTGGTTATCAGCAAAGTTTAAGAGAGCCCATTCAACAAGGAATATCAGCGATGAAGTACCCAGAAGGCTTGCCGATTATGTACTTTGGTCCTTCCGGTGTCGGAAAAAGCTTCTTAGCAGAGAAGTTGGCTGAGTATTGTCGTGCAACGGGGATTGTTGCGGAAGATGCCCCGTTTATGGAACTGAATTGCGCGCAATATTTTAACAATCCTGAGCTTTTAACGAGCCAGCTGTTTGGGCATATGAAGGGGGCTTTTACTGGTGCCGAAAATGATCATATAGGAATTATCGAAGCCGCTGATGGGGGAATCGTATTTCTCGATGAAATTCATCGCTTGCCTCCAGAAGGGCAAGAAAAACTATTTACTCATATGGACAAAAGTGTGTTTCGACGGGTAGGAGAGAGCGGTCCTTGGCGCAAATCTAAGGTTCGTTATATCTTTGCGACAACGGAGCAAAAGGAGGATCTATTCTTAGATACCTTTAAACGTCGAATTCCCTTTATTTGTACTTTACCAACTTATCAGGAACGTAAAGCAAACGAAAGAAAAGAGATCATTTTTCATCTATTGGAAAATGAATCCGCTTTGATTCAAAAAGAAATTTTGGTATCAGAGGCGGCGTTAACCTATTTGATTCGGCTGAAGCTGTTAGGGAATATTGGCGAGCTAGCCGGTTTGATTAAGCAAACCATTGCCGGAAAGATCGCTTATGATGATGGTAAAAAATACATTGAGATTCATATCGCTGATTTGCCCAAGAGATACTTAACCTTTGACAATCAACAGTATCCAAATCGTGTGTATAGTCAACGATTCTACATTTTTAGCAATGGGAACTATGTACATGATGAAGAAAATACATCCACTTTTGCGAATCGCTTGCAAAAGTTCTTCTATAAGATATTTGCTTGTTATGACAGTGCTCAAGCGGGGAAAATCTCTGATGATGAGTTTCTTCAAATCACCAGAACCTATTTATCTGAGTTCAATGAACATTTTATCTATGAAAACAAAATAGAGCTTATGACGAAGTATTATTTACCAGAACTGCAAAAGGTCGTTCAAAAGGTAGCTCCAAGCTTGTTCATTCATCTATCTGGCTATACTGTACAGTCTATTGCCAATTATCTAGCAATGAGAGATCCTTGGGAGAATTCTCTCCCCGATGAAAAAGGAGTATCCATTAAGAAATTTTTAGAAAATCTAAAACGAAAGTATTTAAGTGATTTAGATATTCTGCTGGTATTCTTTGAGAAATCATTGGATACTAAGTTAACCTTATGGGATCAGCTATATATCACACTTTGTATTGTCTGTGACACGAAAAGTGATAGCAATAAGATCAATGCCATTATCTTGGCTCATGGATTTGCGACTGCTAGTAGCATTGCAAATGTGGCGAATCGTTTAGTAGAGAAATTTGTTTTTGATTCAATTGATATGCCATTAGATATTTCCGTAAAAGAAGTGATTGAGCGGCTGACTCATTATATAGAGTTTCGTAACCCGAAAGAAGGACTCGTGATTTTTGTGGATATGGGTAGTTTGGTACAAATCAGAAAGGATATTGAGGATTTAGTGGAGGCGCCGACGGTTATTATAAATAATGTAACGACGGAAATGGCGATTGAAACGGCTAATTTAATCCAGCAAACTGGTGACATTCAAAAAATTATCAAGGAGCTTTCTTTTTCGCAATTTGAAAAGCAGGTCATTCTTCCGAAAAAGTCGAGAAATCGCACGATTCTCGTTTCTTGTGGTACAGGACTTGGAACGGCGATCAAAATCAAGGAAATGCTGGAAAAAAATTTGCCGAAGCAATTAGGTATCGAGTTCATTCCCTATGAAAATGATTCGCTAAAAGATCACAAGCAGGTAGAGTTTTTACTTAAAACGAAGGAGATTATCGCGATTATCGGTACCGATGATCCAAAGATTGATCACATTCCTTATATTACTTTAGAGGAATTATTTGAGGGTGAAGTAGGGAAACTTTACGAGGTTCTACTACGCTTGTATGGAAAAGAGACAGCTGATTCGATCAATCAAAACATTGTCAAAAATAGTACGTTGAATCGTTTAATCGATAGTTTGACGATTTTAGATGCTGAAAAGGTTGTTAATCAAATTGAGGATTGTTTGAATGAATACCAATTATTTTCCGGCAAACAGCTCTCGTCAATGAGTAAAATCAATCTATATGTTCACATTAGTTGTATGATTGAACGATTAATCCGAAATCAAGGGGTTAGCAGCTTCCCAGATCTAGATAGTTTTCTTAATAACTATGAACAAGAGATTAAAGCAGTAAAGCGTTCACTTAAAAGTATTGAGGGCTTATATAATATCAGTATACCGCTAGAGGAGTTAGCCTACGTGAGTAATATTGTCATCAACTATTAATCGAAAATCGAGAGTGACACTGTTTGAGTTTTTGAAACAGTGTCACTTTTTTTAGTTGTGGATAGCGTGAAATCAAGGGTGACAGATTTTGGCACAGCTATTGCATTTATGAAAGTGAAAGGAGTAGAAGGATGAGAAGAATTTTATGTATGAGTCATGGTCCATTAGCAAAGGGAATGATAGAAACTTTAAAATTTATTGTTGGCGATGTGAAAAATATCGATACTCTTTGTGCATACGTAGATGGAAATAACGATGTCGAGCAAATGATTGATCACTATTTATCGCAAAACCTTGAAAATGAATTGATTGTTTTGACAGATATTTTTGGCGGAAGCATAAATAATGAGTGGCTCAAGCGGTTGCCAAAATTAGAGAATGTTTACTTAATTTCTGGAGTGAACTTAAGTCTGTTAGTAGATATTTATTTGAAATGTCAAAATGCTTCTTCAATGATACTTCCCGAAATAATTGATCACGCAATTCAGTCATCATCAGAGGCAATAAAGTTTTGTAATCGCCTTAATTATGAACAGATGACAGATGAATTTTAACTCGAAAGGAGGTGGAGAGATGATCAAATTGGTAAGGGTAGACCATCGTCTAATTCATGGACAGGTGGCGCTAACTTGGACAAATGCCATCAATGCAGATTGTATTTTAGTTGCAAATGATGACATTCTAGATGATCCCGTTCAGAAAACAACATTGAAGCTTGCAGCACCACATAATGTAAAAGTAGTCATCAAATCAATTGCGGATTCGATAGCAGCGATCAATGAGGGAAAAACGGATAAATACAAGCTTTTCATTGTGACAAAGACAATTGCTGATGCACACCGATTGGCTAAAAAAGTAGATCGAATAAAAGATATTAATATTGGAAGTGTAAAAGAAGGACCAGGTAGTTCAGCATTAACGCACACGGTTTTTGTTTCAGATGAGGAACGCTCGGAGCTTAAAGCGATGGTTGCTGAAGGATTTCGAGTCTTTTCGCAACAGGTACCAACAGATAAAGCGGTTGATTTAAGTAAACTATTATAAAAAGGAGGGAATATCATGGATAGTCTTTTGGTACAAGCCATTCTATTGGCGATTTTGACTGCTGTGATTGTCATCGACTGGATGACTGGTACAAACAATCTTTCTCGTCCGATTGTTACATCAGTTTTTGTCGGTATGATTATGGGAGACCTAAAGATGGGAATCATGATGGGGGCAACACTAGAGTTGGCCTTTGTTGGTGCGATAACAATAGGAGCAGCTCGTCCGCCGGATATTGTTTCGGGTGGGATATTAGGAACTGCTTTTGCGATTGCGACAGGAAAAGGGGCAGAATTTGCGTTAACTTTGGCCTTTCCAATAGCTGCTTTGTTCCTGTTAGTGGATAATTTATTGACATTGCTAGTTTTACCAATGATTGCTCGTAAAGCAGATACATTTGCTCAAGAGGGAAATTTAAAAGGTATCTCTAGAATGCATGTTTTAGGATTTATTTTAGTTAAAAGCTTACCAAGAGCCCTTTTTATTGGATTCTCATTTTATTTAGGCAGTCCGGTGATGGAGCGTATTCTAAATGCTATCCCACCATTTGTTCAGGATGGAATTAACATTGCGGCAGGAATAATGCCTGCTCTAGGGTTTGCGATTTTATTACAAATGCTGCTTAAAAAGGATGTTTTAGTTTATTTTGTTATCGGCTTTGCGATGTTCAGCTATCTGAATGTTCCTATTCTTGGTATAGCGATCTTTGGCGTATGCTTGGCTTATATCATTGTAACCATGGAGAACAAAACTAAGCAGACTGTATCGAAGGAGGTATCGATCGATGATGACTTCTAATGATGGAGTACTTACGAAAGATGATTTAAAGAAGATCTGTATTCGTTCCTGTGCCCTTGAGGCTTCTTGGAACTTTGAACGTCAACAACATATGGGGTTCGCCTTCGCCATGATGCCGGCATTAGAAAAAATTTATGGAAAAAATGAAGCTGGAAAGAAAGAAGCGGCCCAACGCCATTTGGAATTCTTTAACACGGCACCACCACTATCAACATTTATTATGGGAATCGTTGTTTCGATGGAAGAGGAAAATGCGAAAAATCCCGATAAATTTGATACATCAACAATTACATCAATAAAAACAGCTTTAATGGGACCGTTAGCTGGAATCGGAGACTCACTGTTTTGGGGGACTCTTTTAGTGATCGGTATTGGTGTCGGTGCTTCCTTTTCAAAAGAAGGAAATATTTTAGGACCTATTCTATTTCTTCTAATATTCAATGTTCCCAATTTTCTCTTGCGTTATTTTGGTATCATGCAAGGCTACAAGTTTGGAACAAAGCTTTTGGAAAATATTGAATCTTCAGGAGTCATGAAAACGTTGACCCATGCAGCCTCTATTTTAGGATTGATGGTCATCGGTGGTATGTCTGGAAGCATGGTCTCCATTCAAGTGGCCGGTTCTATTGGGCAAGGAGAAGAAGCAACTAAAATTCAAAGTATTATTGATGGTATTCTACCTAATATGCTTTCCTTACTTTGTGTGTTGCTTGTCTACTGGATGTTGAAAAAGGGATTTAAGACAACGTATGTGTTGTTTGGGATCTTTGTTTTCGGGATAGTAGCAGCATTCTTTGGCTTTTTAACTACGTAAAATCAAATTAAAGGAGAGAAAAAATGTTAAACTTTGATGCAAAAGAAATGGAAGAAAAAGGAAAGCGGATCTATAGTATTCGCACAGAAGTGGAAGAGATTGCTAAAAGGGCTTATGAAGCCGGCATTAGTAATATTTTCTTTACGGCATCGGGTGGTTCAGTCGCTGTTATGCAACCATTTGAATACATCCTAACCACAAAATCTTCTATTCCTGTTTTTTCAATGACGGCAGCTGAGTTAGTGTTAACAGGGCATAAACAACTGAATGACAAATCACTAGTTATTTTGTATTCAAAATCTGGTGATACGAAGGAAACAATCAAAGCAGCAGAATATTTGAAGGAATCCAACATTCCAACAGTAGGCATTGTTAGTAAAGATAATACACCGTTAGAAGCTTTGACCACGTATTCGATCAACTACCTAGATGGGCGTCCTCAGGAAATGCCTTTATACTTCCTGATTATGTCAATCATGCATTTAAACAGTGAGTTTCCTGATTATCCTCGTTTTGCAGAGGATCTGAAACAATTACCTAAAGCTCTAAATGCGGTTCGAGAACAAGCGGATGAAAAAGGAAAAGCTTATGCAGAAGCATTTCAAAATGATCCGTATCAAATCTGGGTCGGAAGCGGAAATCTATGGGGAATTACTTATTCTTACTCTATGTGTGTGTTGGAAGAGTCTCAATGGCTGCGAACTAAATCAGTTTCATCACCAGAATTTTTCCACGGGACTCTGGAGCTAGTAGAAAAAGATGTATGCGTCACTTTATTGAAAACAGAAGGTGAAACGCGGAGTTTAGATGAGCGCGTTGAACGTTTCGCGGAGCAATATACAGATAAGTTTACAGTTTTTGATACGAAAGACTATGCATTACCAGGAATTAGTGCTGAGTTTCGTGAACTCTTATGCGCGCCAGTGATGTGGGCGGCATTAGGAAGAGTGAGTGTGCATTTAGAGCATATTCGCAATCATTCTCTAGATACTCGTCGTTATTATCGGGTTGTCGAGTACTAAAAGTAGGTGAAAAGATATGTCCCAATATGTAGTAGGTTTTGGTGACAATGTTGTAGATTATTATATTAACCATAATGTAAAATATCCCGGAGGTAACGCAGTAAATTTTGCAGTCAATGCACGAAAAAGCGGAGTGAGATCCTATTATGTCGGTAGTATTTCTTCAGATATAGATGGAGATTTTTTGCGGCAGACCATTGAATCTGAAGGTGTAGATATTTCTTATTGTGGTACTTCCTCGGGCCCAACCGAACAAGCCCATGTCATCATCAAATCAGGTGATAGAGAGTTTGTGGATGGTGTGCGTGGTAAAAGAGAGACACCCGCGCTAACAAAAGAACTTGTAGAATTACTAAAAAATAGTGCTCTGGTCCATACAAGCTGCCACAGTCGAACAGAGGAAAAAATAAAAGAATTGAAAGTTTTAGGCGTTAAACTTTCATTTGATTTTTCCGATGTTGATAAATACCGGACAAATGACTATTTAAATTTAGTTTGCCCATCCATTTATATGGCGCAATTTTCAGTAGCTGGAAATGACGAAGTAGAGATCAATCGTTTGATTAGTACCTGTCAGTCCTTAAAGGTGCCGTATCTTTTACTTACAAGAGGTAGTAAGAGTCCCATTTTTATTGATAATAAAAAGAACAAAACCTATCAAGGATTTATAAGAAAAATTGATTCTCCTCACGATACAATGGGCGCAGGAGATGCATACTTTGCGGCGTTTGCCAGTCATTTTGTCTTGGATAGTGAAGACAGAACGGATGAAGAACACATTATCAACTGCTTCCAAAAAGGAGCGGATATTGCATACCAAACGCTAATGGTCGATGGTTCCTTTGGATATGGGAGAAAAATTGATTCTTAATTTTGAAGTAAAAGAATAACTTAATCGTGACCTGACTATTGAAGGATAGTTGGGTTACGATTTTTTTTCACTTTATTTACATCACCTATTTGTTATAT